>JANOJW010000548.1:0-5705 GCA_031418955.1 Hyphomicrobiales bacterium
TGCTTGCCGAGCTCGACGTTGGTGCCTTCCAGGCGCATCACCAGCGGCACCTTGACGCCCAACTCGCGGGCTGCCGCCACCACGCCTTCCGCGATGATGTCGCAGCGCATGATGCCGCCGAAGATGTTGACCAAAATGCCGTTCACGTTCGGATCGTTGAGGATGATCTTGAACGCCGCCGTCACCTTTTCCTTCGAGGCCGAGCCGCCGACGTCGAGGAAGTTCGCGGGCTCAAGCCCATGCAGCTTGACGATGTCCATGGTCGCCATGGCGAGGCCTGCGCCGTTGACGAGACAGCCGATGGTGCCGTCGAGCTTGACGTAGGCGAGGTCGTACTTCGAGGCCTCGATCTCGGAAGGGTCCTCCTCGGCCATGTCGCGCAGCGCCACGATGTCCTTCTGGCGGAACAACGCGTTGCTATCGAAGTTCATCTTGCCGTCGAGACAGGTCAGCTGGCCGTCCTTGGTGACCACCAGCGGGTTGATCTCGAGCAGGCTCATATCCTTCTCGGTAAACATCCGGAACAGGTTCCCGGCGAGCTTGACGCACTGGTTCACCTGGTCGCCGGTCAGCCCGAGCGCGAATGCAAGCTTGCGCCCGTGGAACGGGAAGTAGCCCGCGGCCGGGTCGATCGACATGGTGAAGATCTTTTCCGGCGTGTCGTGCGCCACCTGCTCGATGTTCATGCCGCCTTCGGTCGAGGCAATGAACGCCACCCGGCTCGTCGCCCGATCGACCAGCATCGAGAGGTAGAGTTCGCGGGCGATGGCCGAGCCGTCCTCGACGTAGACCCGCTGCACCTTGCGACCCGCCGGCCCGGTCTGCAGCGTGACCAGCGTGTTGCCCAGCATCTGCCCGGCGAACGCCTTGACCTCGTCGATCGATTTGGCAAGGCGCACACCGCCGGCGGTCCCGGCTGCGGCCTCCTTGAATTTCCCCTTGCCGCGCCCGCCGGCGTGGATCTGCGATTTCACCACCCAGACCGGCCCGGGCAGCTTCTTCGCCGCCTCCACGGCCTCGTCCACGTTGAAGGCCGGGAAGCCCGTGGCGGTCGGGATACCGTACGCGCGGTAGAGATCCTTGGCCTGATACTCGTGGATGTTCATCGGGGGCTCCGGGTCGGGGCGCTGTTTCGAAGGTCCGTCTAGCCGGGAACGGCCCCCCGGACAATCCGCCGATGGTGGATAGGTGCTGGATAGCCCTGCTGTCGCGGCGCTACCCCCCGCCGCCGCCCGATGATAGAAACGCCAGATCCCCGTTCCATGCCCAAAGCCAAACAGGCCTGCCCCATGACTGCTGCTCACGGCCCGCTGCACGGCGTCAAGGTCGTCTCCTGCTCGACCGCACAGGCCGGCACCGTCCCTTACATGCTGATGGCTGACCTCGGTGCCGAGGTGATCAAGATCGAAAGCCCGAACGGCGGCGACGTCTCGCGCACCATGTCGATCCTACCCGGATTGCCGAGCTCGTTCTTCGAAACCAACAACCGCGGCGTGAAGAGCGTGACGCTCAACCTCAAGTCCCCCGAGGGCCGCAAGGTCCTGCACCAGCTGGTCGCCGCGGCCGATATCTTCGGCCAGAATTTCAGACCCGGTGCGGCCGAGAAGAACGGGTTCGGCTACGAGGAGTTGCACAAGATCAACCCGAAGCTCGTCTACATCTCGATCTCCGGCTATGGCCCGAACGGCCCCAACGCGCACCTGCCTGGCACCGACTCGATGGCGCAAGCGCTCGGCGGCATCGCGCAAGCCTATGCGACGCCCGGCCAGCCGATGAAGACCGGCATCGCCTCCGTTGCCGACGAGACCTGCGCGATCCTGGCCTTCGGCGGCGCGCTCGCAGCCCTCACGCATGCCCGCACGACAGGCCAGGGCCAGAAGGTGGAGCTGTCGCTGCTCGGCAGCATCGTGCGGCTGCTCGGCTGGACCTACCAGACCACGCTCTGGCGCGGCACCGATCCGGTCATCGGGCAGGCCCGGGTCGCTGGCACCAAGGAGCGGCCGGCCATGTCGGCGAGCTTCAACGACCGGGACGGGAAACCGTTCGTGTTCCAGCTCGCACGGGACCAGTGGACCGAGGCGATGACCGCACTCGGCTTCTACGAGCAGATGCAGCGCTCGGGCTTTGGCCATCTCGGCGTCGCCATGGAGTCCGACGCTAAACGAGAAGAGCTGCTCGCCATGCTCGGCGGTCTGTTCGCCACCGGCACGCGCGACGACTTCGTCGCAAAGCTGCGCGCCGGCGACATCGTGTCGGCGCCGATCAACACGATGCTCGAAGCTTCGGTCGATCCTGACGTTGTCGCCAACGGCTACGTCACCGAGGTTGACTACCCCGAGCATGGCCGGCGCCTCAAGACGCACGGCACGCCGTGGCAGTTCTCCGAGACCCCGGCCAAGTTCGGCTTTGCCCCCAAGCTCGGCGAGCACAACGACGAGATCCTCGGTCGCCTCGGCTACAGCACCGGCGAAATCTCGGACCTGAAGTCACGCAAGGCGATCTGAGGATCTTCTGAGGATCTGACGTCTATGCCGCCGCGACCCAATAGCCAAATCCCGGCCATCTACCATCGCCGCATCGGTGACACGATCGTCACGGCGCTGTCCGACGGATCATTGACACGCACGCACGAGATGATGTGCGGCGTGCCGGCCGACGAGGCCGGGCGGCATCTGGCAGCCGCGTTCCGCAAGGAGTTCGTGCTGTCGGTGAACGCCTTCCTGATCCGCGACGGGAAGCGCACCATCCTGGTCGAGACCGGTTCGGGTACCTATCTCGGGCCCGAAGCCGGGCACCTGCTCGCGAACCTCGCCGCCGCGGGTGTCGCACCGGCCGACATCGACACCATCCTGCTGACGCACATGCATCCAGACCATTCGGCAGGCCTCACGGACATGGCAAGCGGACGGCCGCACTACCCCAATGCCGAGCTCGTCGTGCACGAGAACGAGCCGCGCCATTGGCTGGCCGACGACGCCGCCATGGCGCGCGGCACCGAGCGCGAGAAGAAGCTCATGTTCCAGCAGGCGCGCGACCAGACCAAGCCCTATCTCGGTCGCTTACGCACGTTCCGCAGCGGAGCGGTGGCGCCCGGCATCACCGCAATCCCCGCGCACGGCCACACGCCTGGACATACCGCCTACCTGATCGAATCTGGCAATGACCGGCTGCTGATCTGGGGCGATGTCGTGCACATGCCGGAGGTGCAGGTGCCGCGGCCCGAGGTGTCGATGGTGGTCGACACGGACCCGGATGCGGCCGCCGTCACGCGGCGCCGGATGTTCGATATGGTCGCCTCGGAACGCCTCCTCGTCACGGGCATGCATCTGCATTTTCCAGGCTTCGGTCACATCGCCAGGGACGGCACAGCCTACCGCTTCGTGCCAGAACCCTGGATGCAGAGCCTCTGAGGCGGCCCGAACATGTTCCGCACCGTCATCTGTGATCTGCTCGGCATCGAGGTGCCGATCCTGCAAGGCGCCATGCAGGGCGGCGGCGGCGTCGAGCTGGTCGCAGCCGTGAGCGAGGCGGGTGGCCTCGGCGTGCTGCCGACTTTCGGCGACACCGATCAGGCGCTGCGCCGCGACATCGCCGCCGTACGTGAGCGCACGGCGCGGCCGTTCGGCGTCAACATCATGCCGATGGGGCGCGGCATCACCGAGCGCTGCGTTGCGACCTGCATCGAACTTGGCGTGCCCGTTGTCACGACGGGTCGCGCCGATCCGGGCGAGCATGCGGTGCGCCGCCTGAAGGATGCCGGCATCAAGGTCGTCTCGGTCATTCCGACTGTCGAGCACGCACGCCGCATGGAGGCGGAGGGCGTCGATGCGGTCGTCGCTTCGGGCATGGAGGCCGGCGGCCATGTCGGCTCGGTGGCGACGCTGCCGCTGGTGCCGATGGTCGTTGATGCCGTGAAAATTCCGGTGCTGGCGGCGGGCGGCATCGGGGACGGGCGCGGCCTGCTGGCGGCGTTCGCGCTCGGGGCGCAAGGCATCCAGATGGGCACGCGTTTCATGGCGACCAGGGAGAGCGATCTCAATGCCTGGGGACGCGAGCAGCTGCTCGCCATGCGCGAGACCGACACGATCGTGACCAAGTCGATGACGGGCGCGCCGGTGCGCTCGATCCGCACGCCCGAGACCATCGCCTACGAGGACGCACTCGCCAAGGGCGCACCCGAAAGCGAGCTGATCGAGTTGCGCCGCCGCGTCCGGGCGTCGCGCAATCCGCAGGCCTACCAGGAGCGACGGCAATCGGCGGCCGGTCAGGTGGCCGGCATGATCCGCGACGAGCCAACCGTCGCCGAGTTGATGGAGCGCATCTTGCACGAAGCGGTGGAGCTTGCCGACAAAATGCCGGGCATTGCACGGCGGTCGTGATAGATTCCCGAAACCAACCGGAGACCTCCCCTCCCCGTCATGCCCGCATCGTGCTGGAGGCGCGCTTTCAGCACGACGGCGGGCACCCACGACAAGCGTCAGCATTCTCCGCACCCCGACGTGGGTCCCCACCTTCGCGGGGATGACGCTTGAAGGGAGTGGTTGGAGGGTATCAAGTGTTTGAGTCGGAACACTCGCGTACCGGCGTTCCGCAACTGCCTGAAAGGATGCTCCATGCCGTTGCATCACCTCCAGCATTTCCTGATCCAAACGGCCGATCTGCGCGGCACGGTTCGCTGGTATGAGGATGTGCTTGGCCTGAAGGAGGGCCCGCATCCCGATTTCAAGTTTCCGGTCGCCTGGCTCTATCTGGGCGACAACGACGTGCTGCACCTGACCGAAGGTGGCGCCGGCGTCAGCGCCAACCGCATGCAGTATCTCGGGCAGCAGTCGACGGCGACGCAAGGGACCGGCGTCATCGATCACGTGGCGTTTCGCGCGACCGGTCTGCGGGACATGGTCGAGACGCTCAACGCCAAGGGCATTGCCTTCACCAAGCGTCAAGTCGAGGCGCAGGGACTGTTCCAGCTGTTTTTGATCGATCCCAACGGCGTGAAGGTGGAGCTGAACTACGAGAGCGCCGAGGCGGCCGGCATCGCGCCCGAGCTGATGGCGTCGAGCCTGCCGGCCTGATCCGGGCTTTGGAGCTGCCCCGATGCGAGGCCCCGTCAAGGCAGCAGACCGGCCGACCGCGAAGTCTCGCGCATCGGCGCAGTCCCGAGGACCGCAAAGCCCCCGGCCGGTGACGGCCCGCTACCTGCGCAACGCCGCGATGCATTACATCGCCTCACGCGCGGCGAGCACGGCCATGGTTCGCGAGATCCTCGGGCGGCGCGCCAAGCGGCGGCTCGGCGTCAAGGCGCTCGAGGCCGAAACGCGAGCGGAGATCGATACCGTCATCGGCGGCCTCGTCGAGCTTGGCCTCATCGACGATGCCCGCTTCGCCGCCGGCCGGGCGGCGTCCCTCACCGCCAAGGGACTGCCGCGCCAGCGTGTCGCCCACGGCCTGCGCGCCAAGGGCATCGCGCCCGAGACGATCGCTGCAGCGATCGACGTCGATTTCGATGAAGCCGCGCAGGCTCGCCGCTTCGTCGAGCGCAAGCGCCTGGGCGCACTGCGTCGCGGCGGCATGACGCCGGAGACACGCCAGAAGGATCTGCGCGCACTCGCCCGGGCCGGTTTCGGCTTTCGGGTGGCCGCTGACGCTCTCGACAGGTCTGGAGACGCATAGTGCGACTGCCGGCTCGCTGTTTCTCGTGGACAGTG
>JANOJW010000549.1:0-2689 GCA_031418955.1 Hyphomicrobiales bacterium
AGGCGCGCCCGACGGCTGCCGCGCCTTCGCCTCGTCGGTCTTCACCTCGGTGGCCTTGACGTCGATCGTGGCAAACGGGCGCTTGCCCGGCTGTTCGGCGCCCTTGCCCAGGCCGTCCTTCTTGTCGGTCATGGCCTCACGCTTCCTCAACACACCCTTGGACCCAGCCGATCGCGCCGTCTCAGCCAATGCATGCGCACCGCGTCGCAACAAGAGGCGCGATCGGGCGGTGGCACGCGTCGAAGTCGCTGGCCAGACAAGGTGAACCGTTACAAGTCCACTTTTGCCGCAGTGATATCGATCAGGGCAAGCATTTCTTCCAGTGTGGGGGATGATGCCACGTCCACTTCGACCGCGCCGAGCGGTCGCAGGCGCGCCGCGACGCCCTCGGACAGGCAAAGATGGGCCACGTCGCGCACGGCGGTTTGCAGCCGATGCTGCTGTACCAGGCGCGCCCAGATCACCGCCGTTTCCGCCGACATGAGCAGAACGGCCTCGATGTCGCCTGCAGCCAGCTGGTCGCGGGTCGCGTCGGATAGCTGGTCAGCTGCCACCATGCGGTAGACCGTGGCTTTCAGCGCGCGAAACCCCTGCTCCTCGAGCTCCCGGGCGATATCGACGGCGACCTGCTCGCCAGACAGATGCAGCAGCATCTCCTCGGTCGGATCGACCATCGAGGCAATCAGCGGTGCGAGCGCAGAGGCGGTGCCCGGGCCCTTGACGATGCGCTGAAAACCCATGCGGCGCGCTTCCTCGGCAGTAGCCTTCCCGACCGCGAACACCGTCAGATGCCGCGCCTGGTCGATGAGACCGGCGTGGCGTAAGGCGCGCAGGCCGTTGCGGCTCGTCGCGATCAGCGAGGTGACGCCCTCGAGGTCGATCGGCTCGGCGTCCTCGTACGACACGGCGAGCAGCGGCTCGACCACCGCCTCGTGGCCGCGCTGCTCGAGCAGGCCCTGCAATTTCAGCGCGTCGGGCTCGGCCCGTGTGATGAGCAGCCGCATCAGGCGGGACCCTTAAAGAAGCCGGGGCCGGCGCGCGCGAGCAGGTCATCGGCAAGCGCCAGGGCGAGAGCGAGGGCTTGCTCGGGGCGGCCGCGGCGGCTCGCTGCGTGGGCCTGGCGGCCGTCGGGGCTGAGGATCTGGCCGTCGATGACGAAGGCGCCCTGCTCGAGCCGCGCATAGCCCGCGATCGGCGTGCGGCAAGAGCCCTCGAGGCGGGCGAGATAGGTCCGCTCGGCTGCGACCGCGAGGTGCGTCGCCTGGTCGTCGATGGCGCCGAGCAGCGCGCGGGCGTCCTGGTCGCTGCCCCGGATCTCGATGCCGATCGCGCCTTGCGCCACCGCCGGCAACATCTCGCTCGCGGGGATTGCCGCCGTGATGCGGTCTGCCATGCCGAGGCGCTTCAGGCCCGCAACGGCCAGCAACGTCGCGTCCGCCACGCCCTCCCCGAGCTTGCGCAATCGCGTCTCGACGTTGCCGCGGAAGCCGACGATGGAGAGGTCGGGGCGCGCGTGACGGACCTGCGCCGCACGCCGGAGCGACGACGTACCGACGATTGCGCCGGCCGGCAGCGTGGCGAGCGAGGTCGCCTTGAGGCTCACGAACGCGTCACGCACGTCGGCCCGCGGCAGCATGGCGGCGATGGCGAGACCGTCGGGCAGCGCCGTCGCCAGGTCCTTCATGGAGTGGACGGCGAGATCGATGCGGCCGTCTGCCAGCGCCTCCTCGATCTCCTTGGTGAACAGGCCCTTGCCGCCGACCTCGGCCAACGGCCGGTCCTGGATGCGGTCGCCGGAGGTGCGGAACACCACGATTTCGAAGTCGCCCTGGCCCAGCCCCTTCGCTGCGATCAGCCGGTCGCGTACCTCGTGCGCCTGCGCGAGCGCCAGCGGCGATCCTCGGGTGCCGATGCGAACGGTCTTAGACTGCACGAGCCTGCTCCAGGTAAAGGCGCGATGTGACGACGCACGACGGCGATGTAGATATGCGTTGGCCGTGCCTGGGACGCAATGCAGACGACGTGCGGCTCGTCCCGAGAACCCGTTCCTCAGCGTGCGAAAGACGATTGATTGGAGAGCGAGGGAAGCAGAGTGCGCCCCAAGCGAGAGGGTCGCCGTCGCTCCAGCAATCGTTGGCGCGGCGGCTGCTGCGTCACTCAGATCAGTTGCACGATGGCGTCGCCGAGTTCCTTGCACGAGGCCTTGCCGCCCTGATCGCGCGTGCGCACGTCGGTATCCGTGAACAGCCGCTCGATGGCGCGTACGATGGCATCGGCTGCGGCCTTGTGGCCGAGATGCTCGAGCATCATGGCGCCTGACCAGATCTGGCCGATCGGGTTGGAGATGCCCTGGCCTGCAATATCGGGGGCGGAGCCGTGCACCGGCTCGAACATCGAGGGGTAGTCCTTCTCCGGGTTGATGTTGCCGCCGGGCGCAATCGCGATGGTGCCGGTCGTCGCCGGGCCCAGATCCGACAGAATGTCGCCAAACAGGTTCGAGCCGACGATGACGTCGAACCAGTGCGGGTTGCGGACCAGATGCGCGGTCAGGATATCGATATGATACTGGCTGGTCTTGGCCTTGGGATATTCCTTGGAGATTGCGGCGAACCGCTCGTCCCAATAGGGCATCGAGATCGAAATGCCGTTCGACTTGGTCGCCGACACGACTTCGTTGCGCTTACGGGTG
>JANOJW010000550.1:0-2556 GCA_031418955.1 Hyphomicrobiales bacterium
GGCTCCTCGGCCTGTACTCCCCCCCCGCTGGGGGGCGGGTGGGCGGGGTGTTGGCCCCCCCCCCCCCGACCCCCGACTACTTCGCAAGCTCGCGGGAGCGCAGGGTTGCGGCGAGCACCGCTTCCGTCATCAATGGCTCGAGGCCCTTGTCGGACATCAGGATCTGCAGTGCCGCATAGGTCGTGCCATTGGGCGAGGTGACGTTTTTGCGCAGTTGATCGGGGCCGAGGTCCGACCGGCGCATCAGCTCGCCGGAGCCGGCAACCGTCGCCCGCGCAAGCCGCGCGGCGAGGTCTGGTGCGAGCCCGGCCTTAACGCCGGCCGCCGCTAAGCATTCCGTCAGATAGAACACGTAGGCTGGGCCTGATCCCGACACCGCCGTCACCGGATCGATCAAGGCCTCGTCGTCGACCCAGCCGACCTCCCCGACAGCCGACAGCAGGGCATCACACACCGCGCGCTGCGCCGGCGTGACGTGCTTGTTCGGCGTGGCGACGGTGATGCCGCGGCCGACTGCGGCCGGCGTGTTGGGAATCGAGCGGACGACGGCTCGCCCCTTGGCCAGGTGCTTCTCGAAGCTCGCGATGGTCTTACCCGCGGCGACCGACAGCACCACGGTATTGGGTCCGGCCAGCTTGGCGAGCGGCGGGTAGATCTCGTCCATGATCTGCGGCTTCACCGCCATCAGCAGCACGGCGGGCGGCGCTGCACTCTTCGGCGCGAGCGCATGGGACTTGATGCCGTGCTTTGCGAGCAGAGCGGCGATGGGAGGCGGCGGCGCCGGGTCCTGCACGACGATGCGCTTGGGATCGAGGCCCTGCTCGAGCCATCCAGCAAGCATGGCGCCGCCCATGTTGCCGGCACCGGCCAGGATCAGGTCACCATCGAGGGCCAGGGGCACGGGCATCTCCATTGTGTGGCTGTTGCGTGAGCCGCAGACTAGGTCGGCGGCGCGCTAGACGCCAGTCCAAGTAGGTACCTGGCTTCAGCCAGGCACCAGGGTTGCAGCTAGTTCAACTGCCGCGCTTTCTCGTCTAGCCTTCGCGTCAACAGGACAGAGGACACCCGCATGACCCCACACGACCTCGCCTATGCCTCGGCCGCCGAGATCGCGGCGCTGGTCGCCGCGCGCAAAGTGTCGGCCGTGGAGGTGATGACGGCGACACTCGCACGCGCGGAGATTGCCCAACCGATCCTCAACTGCTTCATCACGATCTGCGGCGAGCAGGCACTCGCTGACGCCGCCGCAATCGATGCCCGTATCGCCCGGGGCGAGATCGTCGGGCCGCTGGCCGGCGTGCCGCTGCACGTCAAGGACCTCGTCAAGACGGCGGGCGTGCGCACCACCTTCGGCTCGATGATCCACGAGCACGACGTGCCGGCGGCCGACCAGGTCTGCATCGCGCGGCTGAAGGCGGCCGGTGCGGTTTTGTTCGCCAAGACGACGACGCCCGAGTTCGGACACATGCCATGGACCGAGGCACCACTGTTCGGGCGCACGCGCAACGCCTGGAGCCCCAAACGCACCTCCGGCGGCTCTTCGGGCGGGGCGGCGGTAGCGTGTGCGGCCGGCATCGGACCGCTGGCGGTGGCGACCGACGCCGGCGGCTCGACGCGCATCCCTGCGGCCTGCAACGGCGTCGTGGGCCTCAAGCAATCGATCGGCCTCATACCGCACGACACCGCGCCCGATGGCTTCTCCAACATGAGCTACATCACGCCGACGACACGCACGGTGATGGACACGGCGCTGATGCTCGAGGCGATGGCGGGCTGGCACCCGTCCGACCCGCATTCGTACGGCATGGCGACGACGGGCTATGTCGCCGCCGCGCGCGCCGAGGGTGACCTCAAGGGTCTCAGGATCGCGTGGCGGCCGTATCTCGCCAATACGGCGATCGATTCGGAGTGTCTCGCGCGAGCCGAGAGCTATGCCGACGTGCTCGGCGAACTCGGCGCCATCGTCGAGCCGATGGGTGATGACCTCGAGCCGACCGAGCCTTATTGGCTCACCCTTTCGACGGCGCTGTGGAACGCGCGCTTCGCCGACGTTCTCCCCGTCTGGCGTGACCGCATGAGCCCGACGCTCGTGCGCCAGATGAGCGGCGGCAATCAGATGACCGGCGAACAGGTGGGCCGCGCGCTGATGCAGCGGACGCAGCTCTATCGCCAGATCCAGGGCTGGTTCGAGCGCTTCGACATGATCCTGATGCCGACGCTGTCACGCACGGCGCTGGGCATCGACGAGGCGCTGTTCGAGGACGTCTTGATCGAAGGCAAACCCGCGGGAACGGTGCGGCGCACCTGGTATCCCTACACGCACCCGTTCAATCTCTCGGGCAATCCGGCGATCACGCTGCCGGCTGGGCTGCACAGCGACGGGTTGCCGATCGCCATCCAGCTCGTCGGCCGCCGCGGCGAGGACGCGAAGCTGCTGCGCGCCGCAGCCCTGATCGAGGCGGCGCGGCCATGGGCCCACATTAGGCCGAAGATCGAGGGGTTGGGGTGATGTGAATCGAGGCGGGGGTTACATCGTTTGACTCATGCAAGCCAGTC
>JANOJW010000551.1:0-9273 GCA_031418955.1 Hyphomicrobiales bacterium
TGGTAAACGCGCGTCCAGGGGCCTCCCAGGGCCGCGCGTTTACCAACCGCCCATGGTTCCCCTAGCCAAGACGAACAAAACCGCGCTGGCGTGGCTGAAAATGCCCCTTGCAGTGATTAATCATAATCACATTGAACCAATGGGTTCCGCAGTTTGGTTAAGCGGTCGCGCGACCCGCCCTCGGTTCAGGGTTCAGCCGACGCCGCAGAGCGCCCGGCAGACCCGCTCGATGCGAGCGTCACAAGCTGTATTTTGGTGAGTTGTTGACCAACACGTCCATCGGAGCACGGCAGGTATGCGCTATCTTCCCCTCTCTGACGCCGATCGACGCGAGATGCTGGCTGAGATCGGCGTCAAGGCCATCGACGATCTTTTCGTCGACGTTCCAGCGACCAAGCTCATGCGCCAACTGGTCAATCTGCCGAAGGCTAAAGGTGAGCTCGAGGTCGAGCGCGAAATGCACCGCCTCGCCTCGCGCAACACGCCTGCGGCAAGCGTGCCGTTCTTCGTCGGCGCGGGCGCTTATCGCCACCATGTGCCGGCAAGCGTCGATCACCTGATCCAGCGCTCGGAGTTCCTCACCAGCTACACGCCCTACCAGCCCGAGATCACGCAAGGCACGCTGCAGTATCTGTTCGAGTTCCAGACGCAGGTCGCGCTGCTGACCGGCATGGATGTGGCCAATGCCTCGATGTACGACGGCTCGACGGCGGCCGGCGAAGCGGTGCTGATGGCGCACCGCATCACGCGGCGGAAGACAGCGCTACTCCCGGGCAACCTGCATCCTCACTATGCGGAGGTGATCCGTACGCTGTCGCATCATGGCGGCGCGGAGGTTGTTTCGCTCGCACCCGAGCCCGGCAAGGCAGCTTCGGCGTTGGAGCTGGCGGCCAAGATCGATGCGACGACGAGTTGCGTCGTGGTGCAGCATCCAGACGTGTTCGGCAACATCGCAGACCTCCGCCCCATCGCCGATGCGGCGCACGCGGCCGGCGCGCTGTTGATCGTCGTGGTGACCGAGATCGTGGCGCTCGGGGCGATCAGGGCGCCGGGCGACATGGGCGCCGACATCGTCGTGGCCGAGGGCCAGTCGATCGGCAACGGGTTGAACTTCGGCGGGCCTTATGTCGGGCTGTTCGCGACGCGCGACAAGTATGTGCGGCAGATGCCCGGGCGACTGTGTGGCGAGACCGTCGATGCGGAAGGGCGGCGCGGCTTCGTGCTGACGCTTTCGACCCGCGAGCAGCATATCCGGCGCGAGAAGGCCACGAGCAACATCTGTACGAACTCCGGGCTCTGCGCGCTGGCTTTCACGATCCACATGACGCTGCTGGGGGAGGCCGGGCTCCGGCGGCTGGCGCAGATCAACCATGCCAACGCGGTGGACCTTGCGGACCGGCTGTCCGGCATCAAGGGCGTGGAGGTCTTGAACCCGGCGTTTTTCAACGAGTTCACCGTACGAGTGCCTGGCAATGCCACTGTAATCGTTGACAAGCTTGTGGACAAAGGCGTGCTTGGCGGCGTTCCCGTCTCACGATTGTCACCGGACGCGACGAATCTCGCAGATCTCATTATTGTGGCGTCGACGGAGATCAACACCGACGACGACCGCGCGGCCTATGCCAAGGCGCTGAAGGAGGTTCTGTGAGCACGCAAGGCTACCAGTCGGCGAATCAGCGCTTCACCGCATTTTTCAATCGTCTGACCAAGGCGCGGCTGTCGGGCAAGGCGCTCGCCCCGTCGATCGCCGAGGCGGTGGGCGCCGAGCTGGCCCAGCTCAATCCGGCGACCGACCTGCCGCCCGAGGCCACGAAACTGTGGAACGGGTTCCTCGAAACCTACATCACCTTCTCGGGCAACGTGCCGGCCGATCCGCTGGCCAAGCTCCGTGGACTTTCCGATGCCGATGCCGAGATCGCGATGGAGCAGATCGGCGACGTGCAGCAGATCCTCGCCGACCAGTTGCGCAAGGGGCGCTGAGGCATGAGCAGCGCGCCGCCGCCGACGGCCATGATGATCGAGTTTTCGGAGCTTGCGGCGAGCATCGCCGACGTGCGCCGGCGATTCGAACGGGCGTGCGACGAGACGCGATCGAGCGGCGACACGGCCGACGCGGCAGCAGGCGCCATCGCAATGCATCTGGGCGCTACGAAAGCCGACGAGCTGCCGCTCGCCGCGAAAACCATCTGGCGCGACCGTATCCTGCGACCCCTCAAGGCTGATGCGGCAAAACCGCTGCCCGCCCGCGCCATTGCCGCGATCCGCTCGTGGCCGTCGTCGCGGGTCGACGAGCTGCTGCGCACGCTCGCCGAGATCGAGGCGATCCTCGATCGTGCCGAGAACGACGCGCGCAACGAAGTGATCTACGCCGAGATCTCGCGGGCGTATTCGTGAAGGCCTATTGGATCAACGCGCCTTTCGCACCCATTTCTCGAAGTCGAGGCCTGCCATGTCCCTCAACCAAATCCTGTATGACATCAACGACGGTGTTGCGGTGATCACGTTGAACCGACCCGAAGCCATGAATGCATTTGGCGGCACGATGCGCGAGGATCTGCTGCAGCTTTTGCGTCGGGCCGAAGCCGACAAAGCCGTGCGGTGCGCTTTGATCACGGGGACCGGAAAAGCGTTCTGTGCCGGCGGCGACATTGCGAGCATGGTTGAATTGCAGGCCGCCAACGACACCTTGGTCATCACTGAGCGGATGCGCACGGGAGCCGAGGTGGTGCAACTCATTCGTGCGATGAGAATACCTGTGATCGCAGCGATCAATGGAACCGCGGCCGGCGCGGGCATGAACTTGGCGATGGCTTGTGATATGCGGTTTGCCGCTGAAAGTGCCAGGTTTGCAGAAAGTTTCGTCAAGATCGCCCTCGTTCCCGACTGGGGCGGCAGCTACTTGCTGGTCCAGCAGGTGGGAACAGCCAAGGCGATGGAATTGATGATGACCGGTGATCGGCTCGATGCGGCAGAAGCCTTGCGCCTCGGAATCGTCAATCGGGTCTTCCCTGACGACACGTTTCGAGAGGATGTCATGGCCTTCGCGCGTCGACTTGCAACCGGGCCCGCCGACACTTTGGCTCACATCAAGCACGCCACCTATGTCGGGGCTGCCGGTACATTGGCCGATGCCCTGGAAACCGAAGAACGCGCGCAGACAGCATTGTTTCTTGCCCCCCATGCGCGGGAAGGAATGCGGGCGTTCATCGAGAAGCGCGCGCCGAGGTTCGACTGACGGCTCCCGATCTCATCATCTCCACTTTTTGGGCTGAGACCAAACTCATGAACAATCAAGGTCGTCCGACGGCTCCAGAGCAAGGCGTCAGTCCCGAAGGCCTGCCCCCGCCGCGCACCTTCACGGGCAACCGCGGGCTCGATCACGAGGAGCCGCTGCTGTTCGAGATCGGACGCCTGGATACGACCGGTGTCGATCTGCCTCCGCCGCGCACGGCGAAGTCGCGGCTCGGTGGGCTCGAGCGGTCAGGCGCGATCGGACTGCCCGGGTTGTCCGAGCCCGAGACGATGCGGCACTACGTGCGGTTGTCGCGTAAGAACTACGCGATCGACAGCGGGCTCTATCCGCTCGGCTCATGCACGATGAAGCACAACCCGCGTCTCAACGAGAAGATGGCGCGGCTGCCCGGTTTCGGCGACGTGCATCCGCTGCAGCCGCAGCGCACCGTACAGGGGGCGATCGGGCTGATGGAGGCGCTCGCCGGCTATCTGATGGAGTTGACAGGCATGCAGGCCGTGACGCTCAGCCCGAAAGCTGGCGCGCACGGCGAGCTCGCCGGCATGCTGGCGATCAAGGCCGCGCACGATGCGCGCCATGCCAAGGACGGGGGGTCGAAGCGCAACGTCGTGCTGGTTCCCGACAGTGCGCACGGCACCAATCCGGCAACCGCGGCGTTCATGGGCTATGTGGTGCGGTCGATTCCCGCGCGCGAGGACGGGACGGTGGCGGCCGATGCGGTGAAGGCGGCACTTGGTCCCGACGTCGCGGCGATCATGCTGACGAACCCCAATACGTGCGGGCTGTTCGAGCGCGAGGTCGCGGAGATCGCGCGGATCGTGCACGAGGCCGGCGCCTACTTCTACTGCGATGGGGCGAATTTCAACGCCATCGTCGGCAAGGTGCGGCCGGGCGATCTCGGCATCGACGCCATGCACATCAATCTGCACAAGACGTTCTCGACGCCGCACGGCGGCGGCGGGCCCGGTTCTGGACCTGTGGTGCTGTCGGAAGCGCTCGCGCCTTTCGCGCCGCTGCCTTATGCGCTTCGCGTGAATGGCACATATCGGCTGATCGAGGACGATGCGGCGGCGCGCCGGGATGGCAAGCAACCCTTCGGTCGGCTCACTGCGTTCCACGGCCAAATGGGCATGTTCGTGCGTGCTCTGACCTACATGCTCTCGCATGGCGCGGACGGCATGCGGGCGGCGTCCGAGGACGCGGTGCTCTCGGCGAACTACATCCGCGCGGGTCTGCGCGACGTGATGAGCCAGCCGTTCGGCGACAAGCCGTGCATGCACGAGGTGCTGTTCGACGACACCTGGTTGAAGGACACCGGCGTGACCACGCTCGACTTCGCCAAGGCGATGATCGACGAGGGCTATCACCCGATGACCATGTACTTCCCGCTGGTCGTGCACGGGGCGATGCTGATCGAGCCGACGGAATCGGAATCCAAGCACTCGCTCGATCAGTTCATCGCGACGCTGCGCGATCTGGCCTCGGACGCGACCTCGAAATCGAATGACAAGAGCCGGTTCAAGCAGGCGCCGCGACTTGCACCCCGGCGTCGTCTCGACGAGACCAAGGCCGCGCGCGAGCCGCGACTGCGGTGGCGCCCACCGGCTCCCGCTCGAGCGGCGGAATAGCGGTCAGCCATGGTGTACCTCGTGTCGCTGGTGGTCGACGGACTGCTGTCGGGCGCCGTCTACGGTCTGATGGCCATGGGGCTCGTCGTGACTTACAAGGCGTCGCGCGCAGTCAACTTCGCGTTCGGCGAATGGATGACGTTGGGAGCGGTCCTGGCGGCGGGCGCGGCGAGCGTCATGCCGTGGGGCGGGTCGTGGCTCGGACTCGCGGCTGCGCTGTTCGTCGGATGGATCGGCATGCAGGCGCTGACAGCGGGGTTTGCGCGCACGATCCTCGCCGCGCGTGGCGAAAAGACCGTGCTCGTGACGATCATGCTGACGCTCGGGCTCGGCATTTTCCTGCGCGGGGCCATGGACCTGGTGTTCGCCGGCGTGCCACGCAGCCTGTCCTTGCCGTTCGGCGAGGCGTCGCTGGCGATCGGCCCGGTAACTCTGGCCGGCGGCAAGCTCACCGCGGCGGTGCTCGGGCTTGCGGGCCTCGCCGCGATCGGCTGGTTCTACAAGCGCAGTCGAACCGGCATCGCGCTGCGGGCGATGGCGGATGATCGACGGGCCGCGGAAGCTGTCGGGATCGATGCGCGCCGCTATCTCGCGATTGCGTGGGGTCTCGGGGGCTCGGTTGCATTGGTGACCGGCGTGTTGTGGATGGCGCTGACCAGCGGCGGCTTCGGACTGGCGCTGCTCGGATTGAAGATCCTCCCCGTTCTCATGCTCGGTGGCATGGACAGTGTCGGGGGCACGCTTGTGGCGGCGCTGCTGGTTGGCGTGCTGGAGAGTGTCACGGCGGGCTATCTCGATCCGGTGCTCGGTTCGGGGCTTGGTAGCCTGGTGCCGAACATTCTGCTGATCCTGATCATGCTGGTGCGGCCGACCGGGCTGTTCGGCGAGGCGCGCGCCGTGCGTCTGTGATGCTGACTGGACACGAGGGGGCGAGTACGATGGGGGAGCCGCTTGCATATGACAGCGGCACCATAGACAGTGGGGTCTTCCCAGACCGGCGTTGCCCATGGCGTATCGACTGAAGCTCCGAAAACCGCTCGAAGCGAGCGTGCGCCGCATTCTGGCCGAGCAGGGCAAACGTGCGTCGGCCGCCCTCACCGGCAGCGCTGATCTCGTGGCAGCCGTGCACGACGCGCGACGCGCCTTGAAGCGCATGCGGGCGCTGTTGCGGCTGGTGCGCGAGGGTCTGGGCGACGACACGTGGCGGGCCGAGAACGCGGCGCTGCGCGACGTCGGCCGCCGGCTCTCGGGCTTGCGCGATGCCGACGTCGGACGCCAGACCATCGACGCTCTCACGACCGACGCGCCCGCAGCGCTGCGCACTGCACTTGGCAAGCTCGCCGCGATGCTCGGCAAGGAGGTGTCGCCCGATCCCGACGAGCGACGGCACGTCCTCGCATCGGCAGCGCACGACCTCACCGCTGTCGGCTCGCGCCTCGCCACGTTGACGCTCGATGGGGCCGACATCGACATCCTGGCGGCAGGCCTGGAGGCTGCGCATCGACGCGGGCGGCGCGCACTGGAGCAAGCCGAGGCCGAAGGCAGCGGCGACGAGGCGATGCACGAGGTGCGCAAGGCCGTCCAGGCACACTGGCGCCAGACCAATCTGCTGTCGGCCGCCTGGCTGGACCTCATGAAAGCGCGCGCGAGCGAGGCCCGCCAGCTATCGGGACTGCTTGGCACGCACAATGACCTCGCTCTGCTCAGCCTGCGCGCACGCGCAGCTGGAGGCCATGGCCTGTCACGCGCGGCCGTCGCGCACATCGTTACGTCATGCAGCGCGCGCCAGGACGCGATCCGCGAAGAGGCCCTGCCGCGAGCCCGGCGGCTGTTTGCGGGCAAGCCACGGGCGACGGCGGCAGCGATCGTGGAGGCTTGGCGCGCCACCGCCGCCCTCCCCGACCGCAAAGCACCCGCGATCAGTGGCGCAGTGGCAGAAAAATCCGCTCGCTAGGTTCCAAGCATCGCGCGCTGCGATGGCACTGGCGCCGGGGCCTTCGGGGGCGCTATGAAGAACCTCCATTGTCGGCGGGGAGGCTGGCGATGTGATCTCCGGCACGTCCGGAGGAGGGGCCAATGACACGACTGCGCGGGATTGTTGCGGCATCGGTGGCCGTCGCGTGTCTCGCGGCCATGTCGGCGCCGGCATACGCCCAGAAGGAAAAAAAGGCGGAGCTGCAGTTGCGCGTGCAGAAAATGCGCGACGTGGTGCAGACGCTGTCCGATCGCCTGCGTACCGAGCTATCGGCCGCGCTCAAGTCCGGCCCCGTCGCGAGCGCGATCGACGCCTGCCGGACGCTGTCGCCCGACTTGGCCGCCAACGTCGCGGACGAAGCGGGCGTCGAGGTGCTTCGGACGTCGCTAAAGCCGCGCAATCCAGACAACGCGCCCGACGAGTGGGAGGAAAAGATCCTGCAGCTTTTCCAGTCGAAGGCGACGTCGCCGGCCGAGATTGCCAAGCTCGAGCATTACGAGATCATCCAGACTGCGGAAGGCGATCGGCTGCTGCGCTACATGAAGGCTATTCCGGTGGCCGAGTCGTGCCTCGCCTGTCACGGCACCGACGTGAAGCTCGACGTCAAGGCGGAGATCGCGCGGCTCTATCCGGAGGACAAGGCGCTCGGCTACAAGGTCGGCGACTTGCGCGGCGCGTTTTCCGTCATCCAGGTGATCCAGGATTGAGCGGCGTGCGGCCGACTGAAAACGGCGCCGGCCGGAGCCGGGCGCCGCTTCATGTTCTGCTTTAGAACGTGCGTGTGATCAGCGCTTACCGCCCTGCTGCCACATGCCGTAGAAGACCGTGACGAGCGCGGTCAGGATCATCGTCCCGATGATGTCGGGACGTTGTACGAACGTCAGCCACGTATTGAAACCCTGGATGTAGCTCGAGCGCGACGTCAGCATGCCGTTCGAGACAATGATGACGAACACGACGGCGAGCGTCAGTCCGATCGCGATGGCAATGTCCGTGAATTTCTTCGTCAGCGGTGGCATAGGGCTCCCCAGCGTCTGGATCGAAAATGCCGCATCACCTCTCGCTTAGCTGATTCGGAGTGGAACCGGTTGCTGGTGCATGGCGGACTTTGCTTGCGCCTTCAGATGCCCACCCGCATCCGGCGAGTCCACACTTGCGCCTTCAGATGCCCACCCGCATCCGGCGCGCCCACTCACGCCATTGCCCGGTTCATAGCCCGGCCTTACGCACCAGCGGCGCGACCTTGCTGCGAAGCACCACGTGAACCTAACCAACCGCTCGAGCGACGCACCGCTTTGCGCCGCGCCACGTTCGGTGCCATCGTGCGCGGATCCCGCATCGACGGCGCTGAACGGAGGCTGAGCATGGCGACGCATCGCGAGTTCCAGTTCGTCAAGGCGCCGGTGGGCATGCCAGATGCGTCGTGCTTCCGGCTCGTCGAGGCGCCGATACCGAAACCGGGCGAAGGCCAAGTGCTGGTCGCGACGCACTACCTCTCGATCGACCCGTACTTCCGCCGCATGATGAGTGGCGGCCATGGCCAGTACGCATCGCCACTGAACCCCGGCGACGTCATGGTCGGGCGCGGCGTCGGCGTCGTGATCGAGAGCCGGCACGCAGGCTTCGAGGTCGGCGACGCGGTGCAAGGCGAGTTCGGCTGGCGCGAGCATGTCGTGCTGAAGGGCGACGGCCTGCGCAAGCTGCCTGCCGATCTCGTCCCCCTATCGCTGGGCCTCGGCATCGTCGGCCAGTCGGGTGCAACGGCGATCGTCGGGCTGGTCGACATCGCCCGCATCAAGGCCGGCGAGACGGTCGTCGTGTCGGCGGCAGCCGGCGCCGTCGGCAGCGCGGTCGGCCAGATCGCCCGGATCAAAGGCTGTCGCGCCGTCGGCATCGCCGGCGGGCCGCAGAAGTGCCGCCACGTCGTCGAGGATCTGGGCTTTGACGCCTGCGTCGACTACAAGGCCGGCGACATCGGTCCCGCACTGGCCAAGGCCGCCCCCAAAGGCGTCGACATCTACTTCGACAACGTCGGCGGCGACATCCTCGACGCCGTGCTCTTGCACCTCAACCAGGACGCGCGCGTGCCCATCTGCGGGCAGATCTCGCAATACAATGCCGACGGCTCTCGGCAGGCTTTGCGCAACGTCGGCGTGTTCCTCGACAAGTCCGCGATGATCCAGGGCTTCCGGATCGGCAGTCACCTCAAACGCCGCGACGAGGCGCTGGACGAACTGATGGGCTACTTCCGGGCCGGCCGCCTCATCTGGCGCGAGAGCGTCGCCGACGGCTTCGAGCAGATGCCGGCCGCGTTCGTCAACATGCTGTCGGGCGGCAACACCGGCAAGCAGGTGGTCCGCCTCGCGGCCGCGCGATAGGTCGGGGCCACGCGATAGTGCGGGATAGCCCGAGTTTTC
>JANOJW010000552.1:0-1803 GCA_031418955.1 Hyphomicrobiales bacterium
GTTGCTCGCGGCGAGTGCTGCGACGATGATCTATGCCACCACGCTGCCGGTGGCGCTGGCGGGCGGTGTGCTGTTCGGCCTCGGCATCGGCAGCGTGCATGTGATCCTTCCCCTGGCCTGGGCCGACTATTTCGGGCGGCACAGCTTCGGGGCGATCCGCGGCGTGGCGCTGTCGATCCAGGTCGTCGCGCAGGCCTGCGGGCCGCTCCTCTCGGGCATCCTGCGCGACCTGACCGGCACCTATCGCGCTTCACTCCTGACCTTCGTCGCGCTGTCGCTGCTCGGCGCCGCCGCCGCCCTGCTGACCCGGCGGCCGGAACGCTGATCGGGACTAGTCCGCCCCATGGCTGCCGGCGCGCCGGTGGGGTAAAGGTTTGCCGACAGTGACGGCGCAGAGGACACACCATGGCGAGTTTCGAAAAGCGGTCGATCAACGCGGAGACGGCCCTGATCGCGCTGCAGGCGGGGATCGCCAAGGCGCGCCAGCTCGGGCACGCCATGTCGATCGCCATCGTCGACGAGGCCGGCGTCGCCAAGGCGGCGTTGCGCATGGACGGCGCGTCCGACATGACGCGCGGCATCGCCGAGGACAAGGCCTACACGTCGGCCTGCCTCAAGGCGCCGACGCACGCGCTGTGGGATCTCGTGAAAAACGACCCGCCGCTGCTGCACGGGCTTCCAGGCACCCGGCGCGCCATCGTGTTCGGCGGCGGCTATCCGATCATCGAGGGGGCCCAAGTGATCGGCGCCATCGGCGTCTCGGGCGGCCACTACAGCGACGACATGGAGGTCGCGCGCTCAGCCCTCGTCGCCATCGGAGCGCCGGTGGCATGATAGTGCTGCGGCCTTGTCAAATCTTCTGGTTGTAGGCCCCGACCTCAGGGCACTTGGCGAGCCGCTCGTCAATGTCGGCGAAGATCGCGCGCATGTTCGCCTCGCTCACCGGGCTCTCGACCACCACCACGAGTTCGGGCTTGTTGGAGGACGCGCGCACGAGGCCCCAGGTGCCGTCCTCGAGCGTGACGCGCACGCCGTTGACGGTGACGAGATCGCGGACCTTCTGGCCGGCGATCTTCTGGCCCTTCGCCGTCGCGTCCTGGTACTGCTTCACGATGCGATCGACGACGCCGTATTTCTTGTCGTCGTCGCAGTGCGGCGACATGGTCGGCGAGCCCCAGGTCTTGGGCAGGCTGCGCACGAGGTCGGCCATGGACTTTCCCGGCGCGCGGTCGAGCATATCGCAGACCGCGATGCCCGCGACGAGGCCGTCGTCGTAGCCGCGACCGAGCGGTGGCTGGAAAAAGAAGTGGCCCGACTTCTCGAATCCGACCAGCGCCTTCTGCTCGAAGGTGTAGCGCTTCATGTAGGAGTGACCGGTCTTCCAGTAGAGCGTCTTGGCGCCGTTCTCGAGCAGCACCGGATCGGTGACGAACAGGCCCGTCGACTTCACGTCGGCGACGAACACCGCGTCCTTCGTGCGGCTCGAGATGTCGCGGGCGAGCAGCACACCGACCTTGTCGGCGAAGATCTCGTGACCCTCGTTGTCGACGACACCGCAGCGGTCGCCGTCACCGTCGAAGCCCAGGCCCACGTCGGCCTTGTGCCGCACCACCGCCTCGGAGATGGCGTGCAGCATCTTCATGTCTTCTGGATTAGGGTTGTAGCGCGGGAAGGAGTGATCGAGCGTGCAGTCGAGTGGGATCACCTCGCAGCCGATCGCCTCGAGCACCTGCGGCGCAAAAGCGCCGGCCGTGCCGTTGCCGCAGGCCGCGACCACGCGCAGGCGGCGTTTGAGCTTCGGGC
>JANOJW010000553.1:0-2979 GCA_031418955.1 Hyphomicrobiales bacterium
CCGCAGATTGGGGCGCCGCTGCACCCGCCACCAGCACCCCGGTTGCGCCGCAGCCCACCACTGGCACACAGACCTATTCATTCGCCGACGGCTCGATCACCATCACTGTTGGTGATCTGTCGTTCTGGAATTCTTTTGCGCAGAGCCAAGCTGTCTCAGCTGCCCATTTTCAGGCCGCTGTCATCGCGGCTGCTGCCGAGCACGGCGGTTCGATCCTTTCAACAGTCGGCGGCATGACGTTCGTTACCTGCGCCAACGGCATCAATACCTCGACGACAGCGTCGATTACCCCGCCCAATGATGATCCTGTGCCCTATCCAATGATCCCCTACGACCCCACGACGACGTATCAATTCACGCCACCACCCCTCGTCACGCAGCCACTTCCGGCATCATCCACGGTCACATCCAGCACCTCGTCTTCGACCATCTCCCGCCAGCTGACGGCACGGCCGTCGTTGGTCAAGCCGCAGTCGACGGCGCGCGTCTTCTGGAGCGCGGAGACCATGATGGCCTGTTCCGTCTCCGGCACCAACGGCGATCACTGGGACGATCTGTCGTCTGGTGATGACGGCAAAGAAACCTCGCCCATCGACAAAGCCACGACCTACACGCTCAACTGCCAGGATGCCGTCGGCGGCATCCATACCGAGAGCGCACGCGTACGTCTGCTTCCGATCTGGCGCGAGTTCTAGTCGGGACGGCCCCTCTCATTTATGTTGCCCCGATCCTTGAACTGCTGGTGCCTTACGTGGCTTGTCGTGATCGGCGTCGCCGTCATCACACCTCTGTTCACCACGGCGGTCACCTGCCCCACGCTCACCCAATCACTGTCCCTCGGCTCCCGTTCCCCGCACGTGGTGCTGCTGAAGCGCTTCTTGTATGAGCAGAAATTTGCACCGCGCTTGCTCACGACCACGTATTTCGGCGCCGAGACGGCCGCCGCCCTCAAAGCGTTTCAATCCAAGCTCGACATCGTGTCGCGCGGGACGCCGTCGACGACAGGATACGGCGCCACTGGCCCCAAGACTCGCGCCGCGATCGTGGCCGCGTGCTCGCCCAGACCAGCGGAACCGAAAAAACTGGACGACATTTCAATCCGTGCTCAGGCTCCAGCGGTCGTTTCAACGCCAATGTTGCGATCTTGCACGTTCACACCTTCGGGCGCTGCACCGGTTGCGCTCGCCCACGGCGCCAGCGTGACTATCACCAATGTTGCTGGATCGGATTGCAACCGCCAGACAAAGGCGTGCAACGATGGCCAGCTCGTCTCCAGCAGTTCTGTTGTCTGCCCAGCTCCATTACCACCTGCGGACCTGCCGCAGGAGGTGGTTCCGTCATCGAGTAAGGGCGTGCCGACATGTAGCCTGCCGATCCCCGCCGTAGAAACCCGGGCGGCGTCATGCCCGTCGGGACAAACCGGCACCCTGACAGGGCGCCGCAGCGCCTCGTGCGCACCTGGTGCAACCGAGCCAACGTGGAGCGCTTGGAGTGAAGCCTCGCGGGCCTGCGCCAGCAGCCGCGTCTCCGAGAATCCCCCGTGCCAGTTGGACGGACAGACTATTCCGCACGGTTCGAGTGTTTCGGCCTTTCAGGCAAACTCGGTCATCAGCCCGGCATTTTGCACATCGCAGCTCCGCACCTGCGCCAACGGCACGTTGTCGGGCACGTATACAGCCTCCACGTGCTCAGTCGTCATTCCGTCGCCGATCTGCACGCCGCTCCCAACCCAAACCCAAACCGTGTGGTGCCTAGAAGGACTGGTCGGCTCGATCCTGCAAACCCGCGCGTCATCTTGTCCGGTCGGGGCCTCGGCGCCGACGTGGGGGGCCTGGGAAACGGTATCGGAAACGTGCGCCGCACCGACGACGAGCACAGCCTACGCTCCAATCGATACCGCGCAGATCAAGAATATCTTGGTCTATCAGCCCGGCGGCTGGAGCGGCATCGATGCCGTGAGTGGAGGCGATTTCGAGTGGCCGGCTTATGGCGGCAAGAGCGCCTATCTCTCGCGCTCCCCCGATATCCTCGCCCATCAAATGGCGCTGATCGACGACCTCGGTGATCACGTCGCCATCTCCGTCCTGTTGATGAACGACAGCGATGCAATGGCGAGCGGTTACGGCACCTGCTGGAAGGGGTCATGGAGTGGACTGATCGGTCTTTGCAAAACCGGCACCTTCACCAAGCCGTATGCGATGTATGATCACGTGCGCGAAGCGGCCCGCAGTGCCGGCGTCCGCTACGTGCCGGAATTTTCCATCATGAATTACGCCGACCAAGGCAATGGGCAGTCTGTGGTCAACAATCTCAAGGCAGCCGTGACGTGGCTACGGGCGCGCCTGCCCGATGCTTACGCTGCCAAATCGCCCGATGGCCGCTACTACATTGTCGTCGATGGTCTCCCCGAGCTCGCCGGCCTGACAACCGCGCAAAAGTCCGAGCTGATCGCGTTCATGAAATCGCAAAGTGATATGTTCTGGCTGGATAATCTCGTCAATGCCGACGCCACGCCGAGCGCCTACTCGGACAACATGGTTCGCACTGCCGCTGCCGATGATGGCGCACAATCCTCTCTCAACTCCCTGCTCGGCGATCGCTACTTGTGGTGGTTCACGGCGAGCGCCGTCGTACGAACATTCGACGCGTTCAACACCGCGCCGAACAAGGTACCGGAAGCGATCCGAGACAAATGGCTCAACATTTCTCCGTCAAGTCCATCCAAATACCCGGTCATGATATCGCAATGGAATGAGTACGCTGAGTACCTGATTTTCGAGCCGAGCACTCGCAGCGGCACCGCAAACTACGATTATTTGAAATGGAAATTGGGACAGCAGCCGTGACCCCCGAAATTGAGACTCCATCCACTCCACTCGCAGCAATTGCGTCGGCTCTGATCCGACTTGGTGTTGAGACGGACTTCGATGCATGCCCGCCTTCACACAAGGTGGCTGCTGTCGAACCCGACGGCACGCT
>JANOJW010000554.1:0-11097 GCA_031418955.1 Hyphomicrobiales bacterium
GCCGCCTCGAAAAGAAGCGGTGATGCTTGCGAGTCGAGCATGGCCGGGCCATGAAGCCGGCAGTTCAATCGCGTCACAGGCACCATGGCAGATAGCGATAAGATCCTGATCGGCCGGCTCGGCGCGGCGCACGGCATCAAGGGCGAGGTGCTCGTGATCTCGTTTGCCGAGGTGGCGGAGGACGTGGCAGCCTTTGGCCCGCTCGCCGACAAGGCGGGCACGCGCACGTTCGAGCTATCGGTGGTGCGGGTGACGCCAAAGGGCGTGGTGGTGCGGATCAAGGGCATCGCGGACCGGACGGCTGCGGAGAAGCTGCGCGGCATCGAACTCTACGTGGCACGCGACAAGCTGCCGGCGACGGAGGCTGGCACCTTCTACCATCGCGACCTGATCGGCCTTGCAGCGGTATCGCTGGAGGGTCGCGAGATCGGCCGCATCGTGGCGGTCGAGAACTTCGGCGCCGGCGACCTGATCGAGATCCGGCTCGCCGGCTCGACGCGGACCGAGCTGGTGCCGTTCGACGATCCTCACGTGCCGGAGGTCGACCTCGCGAACGGGCGCGTCGTGGTCGTCATGCCGGTTGCAGCCCCTGACGATGGCCCAGACGGTGAGCGCGAACATTGAGTGACCTTGACGGGGGCCTCTCGGCTGGATCGCATGCGCAAGTCGCCATTGACGGCGCAGCCGCGTGCGTGTTCGCTCGGTCTTCAATGCCCACATCACCTGAGGAGCCTCCATCCATGTCAGATCTGCCCAAGCACGTTGCCGTCATGGAGGAAGGTCCGCGTGAGGGGTTCCAGATCGAGCCGGGCCCGATTTCCACCGCCGACAAGATCCGTCTGATCGAGGCGCTGGCCGAGACCGGCCTGACGCACATCCAGGCGTGCTCGTTCGTCTCCCCGCGCGTGGTGCCGCAGTGGGCGGATGCTGAAGCTGTGATCGCCGGCTTCACGGCGAAACCGGGCGTCGACTATACCGCGCTGTGGTTCAACGCGTCGGGGCTCGATCGTGCGCTCGCTTTCAAGGACAAGCTGAAGATCACCGGGTCGATCGCGCTGACCGCGACCGAGGGCTTCACCAAGAAGAACCTCAACCGTACGCATGCCGAGAACATCGAGGCGATGCGCAAGCAGACGGCGCTGCACCTGGAGCGCGGCGTGGCCGTCAAGCGGATCGGCATCATGGCGGCGTTCGGATGCAACTACTCGGGCGATGTGGCGCCCGCGCGCGTCGTGCAGGTGATCGAGGACGGCTTCAGAATCGCCGACGAGGCGGGCGCCAAGATCGAGTTGATCTCTCTTGCCGACACGATGGGATGGGCGATCCCGCCGCGCATCGAGAAAGTCATCGGCGAGGTACGCTCGCGCTGGCCCAAGCACACGCTCGCGCTGCACTTGCACGACACGCGCGGCATGGCGATCGCCAATGCGCATGCGGCGATCAAGATGGGCGTGGCGCAGTTCGACACGACGGTTGGTGGCCTTGGCGGCTGCCCGTTCGCTGGACAGAAGGGGGCGGCCGGCAATGTTTGCACGGAGGAGCTGGTGCTGCTCTGCGAGGAGATGGGCATTCATACCGGCGTCGATCTCGACCGGCTGATCGAGGTCGGCCGCATGGCCGAAGAGATCGTCGGCCACACGCTGCCCTCCGAGCTGATCCACGCCGGCAGCCTCGGCGCGTTCCGCAAGAGGGCGGCGTAAGGTGGTCAAGCACTGAGAAAGGTGGTTGTCAAATGACGATTATGATCGACAGACGACTCGCCGAATTGGCTAAGGCTCTTGAGGACTTGCCGGCTGATGTTCAGGCGGATGTGCTCGCTGAAATCGAGGCTCGCATCGAAACCCTGACGCAGAGCCGGATGACCGACGAGCAACGTCGCATCGTGGAGGCGCGCTTGAGAATGCCGCGTGAGATTGCCGCGCCCCAAGAGGTCGAAGCGCTCCTGCGAAGATTCAAGGCAAGGCCATGACTCCAGTCGTCTGGACCCGTGCAGCCTTGCGGGATCTGGAGGAAATACTCGAGTACGTCGAGGAGCGCAGCCACCAGGGTGCGATATCTGTGGCTCGACGGGTTGATCGCGCCGTTGAAACGATCTCGATTTTTCCTCGAACCGCCAGACGTGATCCAGCGACCGGAGTTTACGAAACGGTGGTCCGCGGCGCACCTCTTGTGATCATTTATGAGTTCGTCGGGTTGAACGACGGCAAATCAGAGGCCCAGATCATCGCTGTGTTCCTTACGTCTCGTAATCCTGCCAGCAAGCCCGGACGTCGCGATGACTAGGCCGATCGCGTTCCCGGACAGGGAGACTTGATGCCCGCCACCGCCACACCGCTCGCTGGTCTCAAGGTCCTGGAACTGTCGCACGCCATCATGGGGCCGACGGCGGGGCTGGTGCTCGCGGACCTGGGCGCCGACGTGGTGAAGGTGGAGCCCGGACCGCGCGGGGATGTGACGCGCTATCTCGGTGGCTTTGCGGCGGGGTTCTTCGCGGGTTTCAACCGCAACAAGCGCAGCTTGTGCGTCGACCTCAAGTCGGAAGCCGGCCGCGCCGCGTTCCATCGCCTCGTGCAAAGCGCCGACGTGCTGCTCGAGAATTATGGGCCAGGCACGATGGAACGGCTCGGCTGCGGCTACGACGTGCTGGCCAAGGTCAACCCGCGGCTGATCTATCTGGCGCTCAAGGGCTATCTGCCGGGCCCCTACGAGAAGCGGCCGGCGCTGGATGAAGTCGTGCAGTTCCAGGCGGGTCTCGCTTACATGACGGGTCCACCCGGGCGGCCGCTCAGGGCCGGCGCCTCGATCATCGACATTCTCGGCGCGGTGTTTGGCATCGTCGCGGTGCAGGCGGCGCTGCGCGAGCGCGACAAGTCCGGCGAAGGGCAACTCGTGACCAGCGCGCTGTTCGAGACGGCGGTGTTCCTGATGTCGAACCAGATGGCCGGCATCCAGATCACCGGGCAGCCGATGCCGCCGATGCCCGCGCGGCGCGGCGCCTGGGGTGTCTACGACGTGTTCGAAGCGGATGGCGGCTCGCTGTTCATCGGCGTCACGAGTGATCAGCAATGGGGGCGATTCGTCGAGGAGTTCGGACTGGCGGAGCTGGCCAAGGATCCTCGACTTGCCGACAACGTGAAGCGGGTCGGCGAGCGGTCGTGGCTCATTCCGGCGCTGCAGGAGGTGCTGAAAGGCCTTTCCAAGGTCGAGGTCGAGCGGCGTTGCGAGCGCGCGAGCGTGTCGTGGGCGCCGGTCGGCACGCCGATGGACCTGTTCGAGGACGCGCATCTGTTGGCCTCGAACGGGCTGCTCGATGTCGCGCTTGCAAGTGCGGGCGGTGGCGCGGGCAGAACCGCAAAGCTGCCGAGCATGCCGCTGGCGTTTGGCGTCGAGCGCAAGCGCGTGAGCGTGCGCCGCCAGCCGCCGCGCGTCGGCGAGCACAACGGCGAGGTGCTGGCCGAGGCGGGTTTCACGGCTGCCGAGATCAAAGCGCTCGAGGCTGCGGGCGCACTCGTGGCGATTTGAAAGCTGGCACCGCGTTAACCCTGAGCAGGGTTAACGCCCAGGAAGGCCTCAAAAACGCGCGCGGGCTCGCTTGGCTACCACCCTAGCCGAGGGGTCACAGATCTTCGTGCACGACGCTGCGTGTTCGTGCGTGAGGCATGCGCGAGTCCGATTCTCGGTCGGGCAGGGGATCGGCGCGAAACTCGTGGTTGCCGCGTGGCTTCGCCACCGCCGCCCCGTCCCACTCATCTGAGCTTCAGCGTAGCGAGACCGGCCAGCGCCAGCACCACCGCGATGATCCAGAAGCGCACCACCACGGTGGGTTCGGCCCAGCCCTTCTGCTCGAAGTGGTGGTGAAGCGGCGCCATCCGGAACACGCGCTTGCCGGTCAGCTTGAACGAGGCGACCTGGATGATGACCGATAGCGCTTCCAGGACGAACAGGCCGCCGACGATCGCCAGCACGATCTCATGCTTCGTCGCGACGGCGACCGCGCCGAGCAGTCCACCCAATGCAAGAGAACCGGTGTCGCCCATGAAGATCATCGCGGGCGGTGCATTGAACCACAGGAAGCCTAACCCTGCGCCGATCAGCGCGCCGCACAGGATAGCCAGTTCGCCGGTGCCGGCGACGTAGTGGATCTGCAGGTACTTCGAGATGTTCACGTTGCCGACCGCGTAGGCGATGACGCCGAAGGTGGCCGCGGCGATCATCACCGGCACGATGGCGAGGCCGTCGAGGCCGTCGGTGAGGTTCACGGCGTTGCCGGAGCCGGCGATCACGAACATGCCGAGCAGGATGAAGAAGAAGCCCAGCGAGATGATGACGTTCTTGAAGAACGGAACGGTGAGCGCGTCCGCCATCGGCGGCTTGCCGACGCGCATCAGGAAGTAGGTGGCGATGCCGGCGACGATGAACTCGAGCCCGAGGCGCGCCTTGCCGCCGAAGCCCGAGGCCGTCTGCTTCGTCACCTTGAGGTAGTCGTCATAAAAGCCGATGGCGCCGTAGGCGAGCGCCACGCCGAGCACGATCCAGACGTAGGGGTTGGTGAGGTTCGCCCACAGCAGCGTCGACACCGTGACGCCGGAGAGGATCATCAGTCCGCCCATGGTCGGCGTGCCGCGCTTCGACAGGTGGCTTTTCGGACCATCGTCGCGGATCGGCTGGCCTTTGCCCTGGCGGACGCGAAGGCTGTCGATGATGGCGGGTCCGAACAGGAATACGAACAGCAGCGCCGTCATGATGGCGCCGCCGGTGCGGAACGTGATGTAGCGGAAGACGTTCAGCGGATTGATCTGGTCGCTGAAGTAGACGAGCTCGTAGAGCATTCATTTTCCCCGGCTGAAAGTGAGCGGCTTTCGATCTGCGCCGATAATCTGGGCCGAACTTGGCGTCCGGCGGCGTTCACACCGCCAAAGTCCCACCTCAGTGAACGCGGCCGAGGATCTTGATCAGCCGGGCAATGGGGAGCATCCCTCACCCTCGGATCTGCCACCCTGCCTGCCCCGGGATGGCTGATCGTTCTAGCGTTAACCATGGGCGGGGGCAAAGCGCTTCTTGATGGCCTCGACAATCGGGGCCATGCGCGAGCCGAGCGAGCCCTTGATCATCACGCAATCGCCGGATTTCAGGGCGTCGGGAACGATAGTTGTAAGGCCGTCTGAAGCTGGCGCCCAGTGGCCGCGCTGATGCGCGGGGAGCCCATCGAACAACAGTTTCATGTTGGGGCCGCACGCAAACACGAGGTCGGCGCCAGATGCTGTGACCGCCGTTGAAAGTCCTGTGTGAAAGCGTTGGGCATCGGGGCCGAGCTCGAGCATGTCGCCGAGCACGGCGATGCGGCGCGGGAAGCGATCACGGCCAGCCGCGGTCATGGCGGCGAGCGCGGCGGCGACCGAAGCCGGGTTGGCGTTGTAGCTCTCGTCGATCAGCAGGATGTGGCCGCCGGGCGCTGCAAGCTCCATGCGCGCGCCGCGGCCGTCCGCCGAGCGGAACTGGCGCAGCGGCAACAGGCCCTCCCAGAGCGGGATGTTCAGCAAGGCGATGGCGCCGGCCACAGCGAGTGAGTTGCGCGCGAGGTGCTCGCCAGGCGCGCCGACGACCCAAGCCGTCATCTCGCTCTCCTCGATCTCGAAGGCGGCGGCGATGTTGCTTGCGCCGTCGGCTTCCGTCTGCCGCGAGGTCATGCGCACGCTCGCGGTCGGACCTTCGCCGAAGCCGAACGCCAGGATGCCGTGCTCGCGGGCAATCGCGTAGAGCAGGGCTGTGTGCGGGCTCTCCTCCGGGATCAGCACGGAGCCATGGACATCGATGCCCTCGACGATCTCGGCTTTGGCGCGGGCGACGCCGGTCTCGCCGTCGGGGAAGTTGCCGACGTGCACGGGGAGCACGTTGGTGATGATGCCGATGTGCGGGCGTACCATCTTGACGAGGGGGCGGATCTCGCCGGCGTGATTCATGCCGATCTCGAAGATGGCGTACTGGGTCGAAGCCGGCATGCGGGCGAGCGTGAGCGGCACGCCCCAATGGTTGTTGAACGATTTCTCGGGCGCGTGCACCGGCGCGCCGCTCGAGGCGAGACAGGCGCGCAGCATCGCCGTGGTTCCAGTCTTGCCGGCGCTCCCCGTTATGGCGATGACGCGAGCCATGGGTGCGAGGCGGGCGCGGGCAGCGATGCCTAGCGCCTCGAGCGCTCGCAAGGGATCATCGACGCGGATCAAGGCGCCGTCGCCCTGACGCGCGTAGCTGTCGGCGACGATTGCCGCGGCGGCGCCAAGGCCGAGGGCCTGCGCGACGAACTCGTGGCCGTCGCGGGCGTCCTTCAGCGCGACGAACACGTCGCCCGGCTGCAGCGTGCGCGTGTCGATCGAGAAGCCGGTGATCGGGTGCGAGGGCATGCCGTCCGCAGTTGCGCCTGCCGCCGCGACGAGGGCATCGAACGACCACAACGGAGTGCGACTGTCTTGCGCGGTGTCGGTTCCCCAGGTTCTCCCCTCCCCCCTTGCGGGGGAGGGGCGGGGGTGGGGGGTGTCCACCGCCGTTTCGATAGGCTTGTGCACCACCCCCATCCCCGGCCCTTCCCCCGTCGAGGGGGAAGGGAGAAGTCGCGAGGCTGTCGCGGCCTCGGCAGTTGCACTGGTCGCTGGCGGAGCAGCACTGACCGGTCCCAGCGCCGCAATCGCCTTCGCCAGCTCGTCGTGATCGGAGAATGGCAATACCTTGTCGCCGACGATCTGTCCGGGTTCGTGTCCCTTGCCAGCGACGACCAGGACGTCGCCGGGGCCGAGCATGTCGACGCCTGCGCGGATCGCCGCGGCGCGGTCGCCGATCTCGCGGGCGCCGGGTGCGCCGGCCAGAACCTGCGCGCGGATCGCCTCGGGGCGCTCGGTGCGCGGGTTGTCGTCGGTGACGATGGTCACGTCGGCTTTCTCGATGGCAATGCGGCCCATGATCGGCCGCTTGCCCGTGTCGCGGCTCCCCCCGCAACCGAACACACAAATCAACTTGCCAGTGGCGAAGGGACGCAGCGCATCGAGCACGGCTGAGAGCGCGTCGGGCTTGTGCGCGTAGTCGACGACGGCCAATCCGCCACGCACCTCGCCGACGATGTCGAGGCGGCCGGGCACGCCGCGCAGATGCTCGAGGGCTGCCAGCACGTCGCCTACTCCTTCGAAGAGGTAGGCGCACCCAGCAGCAACCAATGCGTTCTCGACTTGATAGGCACCGACCAGCGGCAGCAGGATGTCGTGCACGCGCCCTTCGGCCTCGATCGTCAGGCGTTGCTTGAAGCCGTCGCGCGTCACGCCGAGCAGCTTGAGGGTTTCGCCCCGCTTGCCGACGGTCACGACATGCTGGTGGCGCGATTGTGCAGCGGCGATGGCGGCGTCGGCATAGGCGCCGTCCGCGTTGATGACGGCAGCGCCATGCTCGCCTTCCGCGATCAGCTCGCGAAACAGGCGCAGCTTGGCGTCGAGGTAATGCTCGACGGTCGGGTGATAGTCCATGTGATCGCGGCCCAGATTGGTGAAGGCGCCGGCGGTGATGTGGCCGCTGCCGTGCGATGAGCGCACCGCGTCGATGCGGAACTGGTCGAGGCCGTGCGAGGACGCTTCCATGGCGAGATGGGTGATGCCCTCTGAACGCAATTCTGCGAGCGTGCGTGCGAGTGTGACCGGATCGGGCGTGGTCAGCGAGCCGTAAGCCGCGCCGCCGGGTTTGATCAGGCCGAGGGTGCCGAGCGAGGCTGACTTGTGGCCAAGATGGGCGAAGATCTGCCGCGTGAACTCGGCGACCGACGTCTTGCCGCTGGTTCCCGTCACCGCGACGATGGTCTGAGGGCCGGGGCCGTAGAAGCGCGCGGCCATCTGCGCCAGGGCGCGGCGCGGCTCGGGCGAGCGCAGCACGGCAATGTGGGCTGGCACGGAGATCGCCGTGCTGTCGGCCACGAGCACGGCGACGGCGCCTTTAGCGACCGCATCGGCGATGAACCGCGCGCCGTCTGTTCTGGCGCCGGCCAGGGCGGCGAACAGGTGGCCCTGTTGCACGGCGCGGCTGTCGGCAGTGAGGCCGGTGATCGCGATGCCGTCTCCTGCGCCTTCGACGGAGATTGCATCGTCGAGCAAGTTGGCGAGCAGTAGCGTATGATCGGTCATGGCCCTTGAGCCCCCAACGAAACCCGGCACCAAATCCACCAGGCCACGCTCTGCGCCGGTGCTGCGACCTGACCCAACCCCATCCGTCTCGTGTTCTGGAACACTCAAATGGTACCTAGTTCCTCGTCATGCCCGCGAAGGCGGGCACCCACGGCGAGTATCAGTATTTCTCTGCTCATCGACGTGGGTCCCCGCCTTCGCGGGGATGACGATGAGATATGGGAAATGGGTACCAAATGAATTATCGCAACACTAAGGTGCGCCGGCGCTCGCGTCAATTTTGGGACTCCGAAACATCGAGCCGGCGCGGCAGCACGCCGAGAATCGGGCCGATGCGCTCGATGATGCGGCCGGTGGCGGGCGCGGCGTTGACGCCGGCGGTGATCTGCCCGCGGGTCTCGGGTGACCCTTGCGGCTCGAACAGGGAGACCAGCACGAGATAGCGCGGGGCCTCCATCGGCATCGCGGCGACGAACGAGGCAATCACCGATTTCGCCTGGTAGCCGCGCTCGCCCGGCATCTCGGCCGTCCCCGTCTTGCCGCCGACGCGATAGCCCGCAACCTCGGCGCGGCGGCCGGTGCCGTGCGGCGCGGTGACGTTGAGCCGGAAGATTTCGCGCAGCGCGGCGCTGGTCTCGGGTTTCAAAACAGCGACAGGCGCTGGGCTGGCGGACCTTGCGACGAGCAGAGTCGGCATCACGCGAGTGCCGCCGTTGACGAGGGTTGCGGCTGCCGCCGCGAACTGCATCGGCGCGACGGCGAGGCCATGCCCGTAGCTGATGGTCACGGTCTCGATCTGGCCCCAGCGCTGCGGCTTCAGCGGTGCCGCCACTGGTCCAGCCTCGGTGCGGATGGCATCGAGCAGCCCGATGCGGGTCATGAACTCCATCTGCCGTTCGCCGCCTGCCTCCAACGCCAGCAGGCCGGCGCCTACGTTGGAGGAGTGCAGGAAGATGTCGCGCACGCTGAGCGGCCGGCGCTGCGGGTGGAGGTCGGTGATCTTGTGGCGGCCGATCTCCATGGGGCGGGTCACGTCGTAGGTCTTGTCGAGCGTGGCGCGGCCGTCGTCGAGCGCATGCGCGATGGTCAGCGCCTTGAAGATGGAGCCAAGCTCGAACACGCCTGACTGCACGCGGTCGAGGCGAGCGGGATCGAGCGCGTCCGACGGCCGGTTCGGATCGATGCCCGGCAGCGAGACCGAGGCGATCACCTCGCCAGTGGCGACGTCCAAGACGAGGCCGGTCGCCGCTTTGGCGCTGTAACGCTGCATGGCTTCGCCAAGCTCGGTGGCCACCGCGTGCTGTACGCCGAGGTCGAGCGTCAGCCGCACAGGAGCCAGTCGTGACGGCGCTGCACCCGATGTCGCGTCGAGGCCCATCGCCTCGTCGATGTGGCGCTCGATGCCGCCCTGACCGCGATTGTCGACATTGACGTGGCCAACAACGTGGCCGGCGAGGCTGCCTGAGGGATAGACGCGCTTGGGTTCGCGGCGAAAGGACAGGCCGGGCAAGCCCAGCTCATGCACGCGCTGGGCCTCGATCGGCGTGAGGCCGCGCCGGATCCAGGCGAACCGCCGTGAGCGGTCGGCGAGCGTGCGCCGCAACTCCGTCTCGTCGAGGCCGCCGAGGGTACGCATGAGCTTCTCGATGATCTCGTCGAGATCGAGGATCAGGGCCGGATCGGCATAGAGCGACGGCGCGGCGACGTCCGTGGCGATCAGACGGCCGTTGCGATCGACGATGTCGGGGCGCGCGAACGAGCGGGTGATCGGCTCGGCCATGGCGGTGCGGATGTCGCTGCGGCCGGCGAGCGCGAGCCGCACGAGCTGGCCGGCGATGGCGACCAGCGCCAGCGCGAGGCCGAGCATGACAGCGAGCAGGCGGGCTCGCGGAGAGGACTGCTGGTTGGCGGAATTGTGCATGGCGGCTACCGGCGCCGTCATGGCCCTTCACCGGGTGAGATCGCGGGGTCGGTCGTGGCGACGGGCTGAGCCTCCGGCTTCTCCAGCAGGCGCGCGATGGCGTCCTCGGCCGGCTCCTCGATACGGGTGTACTGCTGCTCGCGGATGGGCGCGAGACCCTGGACGCGGGCCAGCGGCTCGATGCGCTCGGGCCGCCCGAGGTAGGCGCGCTCGGATTTGAGGACTGCGAAGTCGGCCTCGAGCTTCTCGAGGGCGCGCTCCTTCGTGTTGACCGCCGATTCCAGGCGGCGTGTGCCATGCTTCACGCCGTAGAGCGCGGCGGCGCAGACGATGGCCAGGAGACCGACGGCGAACGTGGCGAACCGCGGCATGTCGAACTCGCATTCCACTGGAGCGCTGCTGAGATCAGCGGCCTGCCGCGCGCCCTGGCCGAACTTCGAGCAGCGGCGCGTTCGTGCGAACCGCCGCGCGCAGCTTGGCCGAGCGAGCCCGCGGGTTGGCGGCGATCTCCTCTGAAGACGGAGTTAACGGCCGAGGGTTAACAATCTGGAAACTTTGCATCGACTGCGCTGCAATGGGCCGGGGCAAATGGCGGGAGCCGCCGTCGTGCTTGCCCGACCGGGAGGCGAGAAAGCGCTTCACGATGCGGTCCTCCTCGGAGTGGAAGGTCACGACCACGAGCCGCCCGCCGGGACGCAACAGCCGCTCGGCTGAGTCGAGGCCGCGCTGCAACTCGCCAAGCTCGTCGTTGACGGCGATGCGCAGGGCCTGGAACGTCCGGGTGGCCGGGTGCTTCTTGTCGTCGTGTTTGCGGCCGAGCACGCGCTCCAACATGCCGGCCAGCTGGCGGGTGGTGGTGAACGGCGCCTTGGCGCGGTCGGTAACGATGGCGCGGGCGATGCGTCGGGATTGCCGCTCCCCGCCAAGCTCATAGATGAGGTCGGCGAGTGCCGCCTCCTCGGTGTCATTGACGATGTCGGCGGCGCTGGCCCCTGCGCGGCTCATGCGCATGTCGAGCGGGCC
>JANOJW010000555.1:0-2685 GCA_031418955.1 Hyphomicrobiales bacterium
GGCGGATTGCGGCCCATGCGCTGCAGGGCCCCGAGCAGCTTCAGGATCGACTCGTGCCGTTGCACCAGCGAGCCGCGCAGCAGCTTCTCCTGCGCCTCGAGCTCGCCCTGGCGGGACTCGATCGAGGTGAGTTTGCCCTCGCTCTGGCGGATCAGGCGGCCGGTTTCGAGCAGGCTCTGGCGCAAGCGCTCGTGGTCGGCCTGGATTGCCGAGACGTCGGTCGAGAGCGCGGTCTCGGCTTGCTTGCGCTCGTCGAGGCGTCGGCGGGTCTCTTCGAGCTTGCGCTGGGCTTCCGTCGCCGACTGCTGGGCCTCGCCGGGATCCGGGGCCGCAACGACCAGCGCCAACGCAACAGCCAACAACCCCGCCTTCAGGTGGCGGCCTGCCTTCGGACGGGAGGCGGCGTGGTCCAGGGTCGGCCTCGTCGGGCAGGGCGTGAGGACGCGCCCTGCATGGCAATCGATGCAATAGATCCGTAACAGTAGATTCCCTGTCACCATAGCAGCATTAAGGCGCGCCGTGCACTGCCGCGCGATCAAACTTTGCTGAGGAGCGGATGTGGCGCCAACTCGCGTGCCAGATAGCGACAGGCGAGCGGCTTGCCGCTAGTGTCGTCGGTGAGGCGCCGAGGCGGCGCACGGGAGCACTGCGTCATGCCGGCTGTTGCAACTCAGGTGACTTTGGCGGCGGCGGCGGCGGTGTTCGTCGTGCTGCTGCTCGGCCTGTGGAACATGGCGCGGCGCCAGTCGAGCCCCAGTCTGAGCCAAACTTTGATGCGCTGGCGCGTCGGTCTGCAGTTCGCGGCGGTGGTGATCGCCATGCTGGCGCTGTATCTGACCCGGTGACGACCGACTACGGATGTTCGAACTCGGCAGGTGTGCGCGATGGTGGTGCTGAACAAGATCTACACGCGGACCGGCGATGACGGCACCACGGCGCTGGGCACCGGCGAGCGGCTGCCCAAGCACGCGCTGCGGGTGTCGGCCTACGGCACCGTCGACGAGACCAACGCGGCGATCGGCGTCGCGGTGCTGGCGGTCGCGGGCGACGATCAGCTGAGGGCGCGGCTGGTGCGCATCCAGAACGATCTGTTCGACCTCGGCGCCGACCTCTGCGTTCCCGATCGAGGCCAGAAGCCCGCTTATGAGCCGCTGAGAATAGCCGATGCACAGGTGAAGCGCCTCGAGGACGAGATCGACGACATGAACGGCGCCTTGAAGCCATTGCGCTCGTTCGTGCTGCCGGGTGGCACACCGGCGGCCGCGGCCCTGCATGTGGCGCGCACCGTCTGCCGGCGGGCCGAGCGGCTGATCGTCGAATTGTCGCTGCAGGCGGACGAGCCGGTGAGCGCGCCGGCCCTCAAGTTCGTCAACCGGCTGTCGGACTATCTGTTCGTCGCCAGCCGGCATGCCAATGCGCAAGGCGCGGGCGACGTGCTGTGGGTGCCCGGACAGAACCGAACGTGACAAAACCGAACTTGAACCGAACGTGAGTGTCGTCCCCTGCGGCGGGCCCTGCCGCGCTTCGAGCCACCAAGGATCGCCCGCCGTGTTCGTACCGATCTCCGACGACAACCCGCTGCGCCGGGTCGGGTTCGCCTGGGTGACGATCGCGCTGATCGTCGTCAACATCGTGATCTTCGGCCTCGAGTTCACGCCGCAAGGCCAGCACTACGCGGCGAGCTTCGCGATCGTGCCGAGCGAACTCTACAAGGTGGGCATGTTCGGCGGCTCCGCGCGTGGGCCCTTCGACATCATCGCGGTGCCGGAATGGATGACGCTCGTCTCCTACATGTACCTGCACGGCGACTTCATGCACCTGACGGCCAACATGCTGTTTCTCTGGGTGTTCGGCGACAACGTCGAGGACGCCATGGGGCACGGCCGCTTCCTGCTGTTCTATACGCTGTGCGGCGTCGCGGGTGCGCTGGCGCACGCGTTCATGGGGCCGGCGTCGTCGATCCCTCTGATCGGGGCGAGCGGGGCGGTGGCTGGCTGCCTTGCCGCCTACCTGATGCTGCACCCGCATGTGCGGGTGTGGGTGCTGGCGTTCCGCGTCATCCCGCTGCGCATCACGGCGTCGTTCGCGCTCGGGGCCTGGATCCTGACCCAGCTCGTGATGATCGTGATGCAATCGTGCGGCGACCAGCTGAAGCTCGGCCGCTGCGTCTGGCGCGCGGTCGGCGGGCAGATGCCGCCGGGCGCGGGCGACGGCGTCGCCTGGTGGGCCCACGTCGGCGGCCTCGTCGCTGGCGCCCAGCTGGTCGCCCGGATGAAGCACCGTGACGTCCCCCAGTTCGACCGCCCGCCGCCGGCCGCGGCGTGATAGGCACGCTCCGCTTGATTGCAATGACGCACGATTTGTTCCTCGACCCATCGGCAACAGTGCAAAAACCGATTCACAATCTGGATGTCAGCCACGAATCACAATCTGCATGCTGCAGTAGCAAAGGCGGAGAGCACGTCGGTGAGATCAGGCGATGTCGAAAAGCCTAACTTCGCGAAAGGCGCTTATCTTCCGGGTGACGCATCGCGACAATGTCCCATGGATGCTGCGCAACGGCCTGCATTCCAGGAAATCGGCTACACAGGATGAAAGGTACGTCGCAATCGGGAACCAGGAGTTGATCGACAAGCGGCATGAGCGCGCAGTGCCAGTGCAACCAGGCGGTACGTTGAGCGACTA
>JANOJW010000556.1:0-12031 GCA_031418955.1 Hyphomicrobiales bacterium
GCCCCGGAAGTCGGGGCTATTGCGCCCTACGGCCTACGGCCCTCTCGCCCGCAACCGTGGACAACCGCTCTCTCCGATTGGGTTTGCATCGTTGCCGTGACACAATTGCGCGATACCCGCCGGGTAAACGTTCGCCGCGGCTGGGGCCGTGCGCGAGAACAAGGCCGACCGAATGTCCGACGACCGACATGATCGCCCGCCGCCGGGCCTCGGCGGCTTCCGGCCCGGCGCCGATGCCGACCCGCGTCGCGCGACGCCGCCGCGACCGGTCCGAACGGCTGCGCCCGGCCGCGAACCGCCGCAGTTCGACCGCACCAGCCCACCGACCGCGCCACCGGCAGGCTCGCCGCCCCCCCATCGCGCGGCCCCGCCGCCGCCGTCCGCGCAGTCGCCCTACCCGCCTCGTGCTCACGCGCCGCAGACGCCGCCAGTCAGGCCAGCCGGCCCCCCGCCCCCCGCGCCATCCGATTTCCGCGGGCCCCGCTCGATCTACCGCCAGCCCGAGCGCGAGCCCGAAACGCCGCGCCGCCGCCGCGGGGTCGGCCGCAAGCTGCTCTACGGCCTCGTCGCGATGCTGGTGCTGGTCGTTGCCGGCGCGGCCGTCCTGCTGATTGCGCCACCCACCGATCTTATCCGCGACCGCGTCATCGCCGAGGTGAAGGCCAAGACCGGCCGCAATCTCCAGGTCGGCAGCGCACGGCTGACACTCATCCCCTCGATCGGCGTCAACCTGAAGAATGTCTCGCTGTCGGCGCCGCCCGGCATGGATGGTCCGCCGCTGCTGGGCGCCGCGGGGATCGAGGTCAACGTCGCCTTGTTGCCGCTGATCACGCGGGAGGTGAAGATCGAGCGCCTGGTGCTGGTCAAGCCGGTGCTCGACTTGCGCGTAGATAAGACGGGTCGACGCAGCTGGGACTTCGCCGAGGCCGAGCCGCTGCGCCAGCCGCTCCCGGTGCGCTACGCACAGGCCGCTCCGCCGCCGCGCGGTCAGGAGTTCCGCAAACTGCCGGCCGAGTTGCAGGACTTCGCCAAGAACGCCAGTCCGGCGAACCGCGCCGCCGACCGGCTTGCTGGTCTCTCCGCGCTGTCGCTGGGCGACGTGCGCATCCAGGGCGGCACGGTGCGTTATGGCGACCAGCGCACCGGCGCCACCCACGAGGTCGGCGACATCGACGCGCGCATCGGCCTCAAAGATCTCGGCGGTCCCCTGAGCCTCGCTGGCCAGCTCGTGTGGGCCAAGGAGACGCTGAAGGTCGATGCCAGCGTGTTCTCGCTGCGCGATCTCGTCGAGGAGCGCCCGACGCGGCTGATGCTGAAAGTCGTCGGCAAGTCACTCACCGCCAGCTACGACGGCGAATTCACCTCGGGCTCGGCGGCTGCCCTCGACGGACGCCTCGCCGTGAAGGCGCCGGCCGTCAACGACCTCGCGCGACTGCTGCAGGCACCCATCGCCGGATTGGAGAAACTCGGCGCGCTCGGCATCGAGGGCACCATCAAGACGACGCCGTCGAGTGTCGCGCTCGGCAACGGCACCTACGCGATCGGCGACCTCAAGGCGAGCGGAGCCGTCGCCGTCGACATGAGCCGCCAGCGGCCACTGATCCGCGCCACGCTCAACATCCCGGTACTGGATCTCGACAAGCTCGCCGAGTTGGACGTGTCGATGCCCGCGGCCGTACCCGTGAGCGCAACGGCGCCCGCGACGGCTGCCGCTGCAGTCGCGCCCGCGAAACCTGGCACTGTCCCCGCGCAATCGATCGAGGAGCTGCTCAACCGTCCGGAAACGCCGGCCAAGCCCGGACCGGCGGTCAAAGGATTTACCAAGCGGTCCGGCAATAGCTGGAGCCAGGATCCGCTCGATCTCTCAGCGCTCCGTCTCGTCGACCTCGACGGTCGCTTCGCGATCGGCCAGCTGACGGTCCAGCGCATTAAACTCGCGCAGGCACAGCTCGGCGTGCAGCTCACCGGCGGCGTGCTCAACGCCAACCTGCAGGAGACGCAGCTCTACGGCGGTCGCGGTCGCGGCATCGTGAACCTCGACGCGCGCCAGCCGCAGGCAGGCCTCAGCGTCAACCTCTCGGCCGACGGCGTGGCGGCAGCCCAGCTGCTGCGGGATGCAGCCGACATCGACATGGTCGAGGGTCGCGGTCGCGTGCTGATCGCCGTCACCGCGACGGGGGGGAGCGAGCGCGAACTCGTCGGTACTCTCGCCGGCAAGGCCGAACTTCAGCTCGCAGACGGCGCCGTCGTCGGCTGGAGCGTCACCGAGATCATGGCCGAGGTTTCCCAACTCAGGATCCCGAGCTTCGATCGCCGTGAGGGCGCGAAGACGCCCTTCAGCGAACTCGCCGGCACCTTCCCGATCGCCAACGGCGTTGCGCGCAACCAGGATCTGCGCTTCACGAGCCCGCAGCTGCGCGCCACCGGCAGTGGCGTGATCAACCTCGTCGACCGCAATCTCGACATGCTGGTGAAGCCCGTCGCAGCAGGCGCCGGCGGTCTCGGCGGCTTCGACATACCGCTGCGGATCGCGGGCCCCTTCGATCAGATCCGCGTGCAGCCGCAAGTGCAATCAAGCGAACGGATCAAGCAGCTCGGTCGTCAGGTGCGCGAGGGCGACATCGACGGCGCCGTGCGCGGTGTGCTCGGCGATGGACCCGGCGCACAGGAGAAAGCTGGTCGCGCGAAGGACCTGCTGCGGCAATTCCTCGGCCGCTGAGCCGCGCGACTCAGACGTTTTCCACCTTGTCGACAGCGACGCGAATTTGACCCCACGCACACGCGTGCCGACTGCCGGCACACAGTGATTAACCAGCGATTACAGATCGCGGGAAAATTTTTAGGGCGTGGACCAAATTTCTTCTTGCGTGGGGGGGCGATTGGCCTCATATGCACCCCCGCCGTTCGTCCACCTGCCCTAAAGGTCAAGGACATTCCCCAAACCCTAAAGGTAAGGAGCGGGCGGGTCACAATCTGTCTACTGGTTGGGGAGGGTCTGATGGCCTACGACGACGCCCTCTTCCAATTGGGGATGGACTTGACTCGTTCAAGCACCGCCCAAAAGGAAGACCTTACTGACATGACCGCGCCGTTTGCGCACGAGAGGACCGAGGAAGACCGCAAGGACTTCTTCATCGAGCGCGATGGCGTGAGGTTTGCGGGAACGCACCTCATCATCGACCTGTTCGGCGCCCGCCGGCTTGACGACCTCAAGCACATCGAGCGGACACTGAAGCGTTGCGTGGAAGTTGCGGGAGCGACGCTCCTCCACATCCACCTCCACCACTTCACACCCAATGGCGGTGTGTCGGGCGTGGCGGTGCTGTCGGAGAGTCACATCTCGATCCACAGCTGGCCCGAGGCCGACTACGCGGCGCTCGACGTCTTCATGTGCGGGGAGGCCAAGCCACACTTGGCCATCAACGTGCTGAAGGAGGCGTTCGGCGCCACCGACGTGGTGGTCAAGGAGCACAAGCGTGGCGAGGAGCTCGAGCAGCTGAAGTGGAGCCAGGCCGCCGCCAAGAAGGCGCCGGTGCGGCTCCAGAAGCCGGTCAAGAAGACCGACAAGGAGCGCCGCGTCGCTGCGGCGTAACGCTTCCACACTGACACGGCACGAACAGGCCGCGCCCCGGGGGAGACCTCGGGGCGCGGTCATTCCGTCATAGGGTCGGCGCGAACCTCCCCAGTAGCGAGTAAAGCCTTTCAACGTCGATCTGATGCTGTCGCGAAGTGGTGCCTCGGCACTGGGCCTGCGTGTGACCGGCGAAAGCATCGCTGTTGAACAGTCCCGCAATTCAAACTCCGCGCCGGACTTTGCGCCAGGCGCCGCTCTGGGGCTTCGAGAAGCCGAGGTTTTCGCGCAGTGTGGTGCCGCGGTAGTCCTTGTGGAACAGGCCGCGGCGCTGCAACTCGGGGACGACGTGTGTGACGAAATCCACGTAAGTGCCGGGTATGTGGGTCGCCGCGATTACGAAGCCGTCGCAGGCGGGCGCGGTGAAATACTCCTCGAACATGTCGGCGATCTCTTTCGGGCCGCCGACCCAGGGGTTGTGCAATCGCCCGCGCCCCGAGAAGGTGATGAACTCGCGCACCGTCGGGTTCTTCTTGCCGCTCGCCGCCACGACGCGATCGCGGATGGTGTGCAGGCCCTTGATGCTGGCCAGCTCCTCGTCGCTGAAGGGCTCGTCCATGGGCTTTGACCCGAAGTCGACGTTCAGCGCCTCCGACAGCAGCAGCAGGCTGTCGGCCTCGATCGGCAGCTTGTCGATCATGGCGCGCTTGTCCTCGGCCTCGGCCTTGGTCGCCGCGGTGACGGGATTGACGAGGTTGCAGATCTGCATGCCGTTGGGGTCGCGGCCGGTCGCGGCGCACTGGGCCCTGAGATCGGCATAGGAGCGCTTGGCCTGATCGATCGGCATCGTGTAGCTGAAAATCAACTCGCCCCATTCGGCGGCAAAGCGTTTGCCCCGCCCCGACTGCCCCGCCTGGATCAGCATCGGGTGCCCCTGCGGCGAGCGCGGCACCGTGAACGGCCCGCGCGATTTCATATGGCGACCTTCGTAGTCGATCCGCTTGACCTTCGAGGCATCCGCGAAGCGCCCCGTTTTGCGGTCGATGATCAGCGCGTCGTCATCCCAGCTGTCCCAGTGGCCCATCACGATCTCGAGGAACTCGTCGGCCATGTCGTAGCGCTCGTCGTGCTCGGCCATGTCGTCGCGGCCCATGTTGCGGGCCTCCGCCGAATTGAGCGAGGTGACGATGTTCCAGGCGGCGCGCCCGTTCGAGATGTGGTCGAGCGTCGAAAACATGCGCGCGACGTGGAACGGCTCGTAGTAGGTGGTCGAGTAGGTGCAACCCAGTCCAATGCGCGAGGTCGCCATGGCCATCGTCATCAGGCACACCATCGGGTCGAGCTTGACGGGGCGGATGCCGTGCTCGACGGCGGGACCGAAGTTGCCGCTCTGGAACTCGGGCATCGAGAGGCGGTCGTCGAAGAAGGCGAGCTGGAATTTGCCGGCTTCCAGGATGCGGGCGATGTTCTGATAGTAGCCGGCCGTCATGAAGTCGGTGTGGGAGTCGGGGTGGCGCCAGGAGGCGGCGAAGTTCGTGCAGTTCTGGGCCTGCAGGAACCCGATCAACGCCATCTGCCGCATGTCGATTGTCTCCGTTTGCCGCGGGACGTTCCCGCGCATCGCGCCTACGCTTGCGCGTGTCTGGAACACGGCCCCGAACTATGCCAGGTGGGTCGGCGACGCAAACCGCGACTGTCCGGGGGAGGAGTAATGCTGCCGCATTGGGAAGTCCACGATCAAGGCGCCGGCCCCTACATGCTCATGGTGCATGGCTTCCTGTCGAGCCGGGCGCAATGGCGCGTCAATCTCCCCGAGCTGACCAAGGTCTGCCGTCCGGTGCTGGTCGAGCTGCTGGGGCATGGACGCTCGCCATCGCCGACCGACCCCGCGGCCTACAAGGTCAGCGCGTACGTGGCGGCCTTCGAGACGATCCGGAAGGAGATCGGCGCCGAGCGCTGGCTCGTCTGCGGGCAATCGTTCGGCGCCGGCCTCGCCATCCAGTATGCGCTCGATCATCCAGCCCGCGTGATCGGGCTGATTTTCACGAATTCGAACTCGGCGGTCTCCTACAAGGAGGACGACAGCCGGGCCAAGACGCAGGCCGAGCGCGCGAGGATCATCGAGGCTGGCGGTAAGCAAGGGCTGCGCGAGCTGCGCATCCATCCAAGCCACGCCAAGCGGTTCCCCGAGGAGATCAAGGCCGAGCTCGTCGCCGACGCCGACATGATCGATGCACAGGGCATCCTGCGCTCGATGGCGCTCACTTCGCCTGACCTGTCGGTGGCGCATCGCCTGCGCGAACTCGGCATGCCGACGGTGCATGTGAACGGCGTCTGGGAGAAGCGCTACCAGCCGCTGCGGGCGATCGTCGCCGACCAGATGCCGGCGATCACCATCGTCGACCTCCCCGGCGGCCATTCGATCAACATCGAGGCGGCCGACGGCTTCAACGAGGCGGTGAAGGGGTTGATCGCGCGGACGTCCGTGGAGGCTTCGACCGCGTCGCGATGATCCATGCGCGCATCGGCCTCGTTAACCTTCCGTAGTCAATAAACGAAAACAAGCAACGGGATGGTCATGAGCACGATCACGCGGGTACTTTCGAGTTTGTCGGTGGCGGCCCTCGTCGGGCTGTCGGCGCCGGCCGCGATGGCGCAGAGCAAAGACATCGTCGATACGGCGGCGGGGGCAGGATCGTTCAAGACCCTGGTCGCTGCAGCAGAAGCTGCCGGTCTGGTGCCGACGCTGAAGGGAAAGGGGCCGTTGACGGTGTTCGCGCCGACGGACGAGGCGTTTGCCAAGCTGCCGAAGGGGACCGTGGAAAACCTGTTGAAGCCGCAGAACAAGGCCAAGCTGCAGGCCGTGCTCAAGTACCATGTGGTGCCCGGCAAGTACGACGCCGCGCGCCTGACCAAGCCCAAGGCCAAAACGTACGGATTGAAGACGGCGCAGGGTTCGCTGGTCCCCGTCGACATCCGTTCGGGCGTCAAGGTCGGCAAGGCGACGGTCGTCACCCCTGACGTCGCGGCCTCCAACGGCGTCATCCATGTCATCGACACGGTGCTGCTGCCCCCGACGCGCAAGCATTGATCGGCGGAGACGCTGTCATGAGCGTACCTTCGATCATCACGCTTGCTGCCGCTCTTCTCGCCACGGCCCTGGGTTGGGCCGCGGCAACTCCGGCGGAAGCCCGCAGTTGCTCCCAATTGCAGGCGCTGTGTTGGACCATGCGGACGGACAAGACCGACTGCACGGGCCCCTATCGGAGATGTCTGAAAACCGGCGTCTTCGTGACGCCACTGGGCCGCCGGTTCGTGGCCACGTCCCGCTGAGGCACGCCTGCGGCCGCATGGCTCCCGCTCGGGAGGCGGCGGGCACCGGAGATTGTGATTCCTCCGCGTTGGCTCTATCCTTGGCTCGCCGGGCGCCAGTGCCCGGCGCCTGGAGTGCTGCAGCGGATGCCTAGCAACGTGCAACCCTCGCCGGAGAACTACGACTACGACCTCGAGCGGGCGCTGACCGCGGTCGTGGGGCTGCGCTCGATCGTGCCCGGGGACGCCTTCACCGCCGAGTCGCTCGGTACCGAGCGGCTCGGGCACGGCGTCCTGATTCGGCCCGAGGGGGTTATCCTTACGATCGGTTATCTGATCACGGAGGCTGAGACGATCTGGATCAAGCTCGCCGACGACCGCGTCGTGCAGGGGCATGTGCTGGGCTATGACCAGGAGACGGGCTTTGGACTGGTGCAGGCACTGGCGAAGCTGAACGAGGTGGCGATGCCGCTCGGGGACTCGAGCGCGGCGCGGGTTGGCGACGCGGTCGTGGTCGGCGGCATCGGCGGGCGGCGCAATTCGGTCGCTGCCGAGATCATCGCGCGGCAGGAGTTCGCCGGTTACTGGGAGTACCTGCTCGATAACGCGATCTTCACAGCGCCGAGCCACCCGCACTGGGGCGGCACGGCGCTGATCGGCCCGGACGGCCGCCTGCTCGGCATCGGCTCGCTGCAGGTGCAGAGGCAGGTCTCCGAGAAGCGCTCGCAAGACATCAATATGATGGTGCCGATCGATCTGCTCAAACCCATCATCGAAGACATCATGCGGCTGGGGCGGCCCAACAAACCGCCGCGGCCGTGGCTCGGCCTGTTCGCGGCCGAGGTCGGCAATCGCATCGCGGTCGCCGGACTGTCCGGGCGCGGCCCTGCCAAGTCGGCGGACCTGCGGCAGGGCGACGTCATCATTTCCGTCAACGGGCGCGACGTGAAGACGCTTGCAAGTTTCTTTCGGCAGGTCTGGTCGTTGGGGGAGGCTGGCGTCGAGGTGCCGATCATGGTCAATCGCGAGGGCCGGATGCTCGACGTGCGCGTGCGCTCGGGCGATCGCCGCAGTTTCCTGAAAGGCCCCGTGCTGCACTGATCGTCACGTCCTCCGCGTTCTCCACCCGATGAGCCAAAACTCCATGAAGCTGCTGTGGTCGTCCCGCTCGCCGTTCGTGCGCAAGGTGTTGCTCGTCGCGCACGAGGCGGGGCTCGCGGGACGCATCGAGCAGGTGCGCACAGTGGTGTCGCCGACCAAACCCAATGGCGACGTGATGGCACTGAACCCGCTGAACAAGCTGCCGACGCTGATCCGCGATGACGGGGCACCACTCTACGACAGCCGCGTTATCTGCGAGTATCTGGACGGGCTGGGTTCGGGGCCGAAGCTGTTTCCGGCGGACGGGGCGGCGCGCATCGAGGCGTTGCGGCTGCAGGCACTGGGCGATGGCATCCTCGATTTCCTGCTGGTGGGTCTGTCCGAGCGCGTACGGCCCGAGGCGCAGCAGTCGCCGGAGCTGAAAGCTGCGCTGGAGGTGAAGTTCAAGACAGCGTTCGACGCGCTGGAGCGGGAGGCGGGCAAGCTCGCGGCCGGGCCGCTCACCATCGGCCACGTGGCGCTCGGCTGCGTCGGCGGCTACGCGGACTTCCGCTATGCTGATCGTGAGTGGCGCCAGGGGCGACCAGCATTTGCCGCCTGGCATGCCCGGTTTGCCGAGCGCCCGGGCTACAAGGCGACCGCCCACGCCGACGTGTATTGAGCGGGCCAGGGACCTGTCAGGACCGGGGGAGCCTGCTCAGGATCTCCGCGAAGCCCCGCTGGATCTCTCCCTTCATCGCGGTCACGTCGGCCTTCGTCGCGGTCACGTCAGCCTTCGTCGCGGTCACGTCGGTCCTCATAGCCTCGACATCGTGCCGCAGGCCGGCGACCTCTCTGTCCTGTGCCAGCAGCTGAATTGTGACCCCGCCGCGCATGTCGCGCACGTCGCGGACCAGCATCGAGACTTGCCGGTCGAGGAGGCCGAGGCGGCCATTGGTCTCCTGCAGGGCAGCCGTCAGGCTCTCGAGGCGCCGGCTGATCAGTTGCGGGATGTCAGCGATCAGATCCTCGAGATCGGAAACGCGCAGCTCTATCGGTTTCAACATGGAGTCTCCATTGCTCCGGGGACTTTACCGTATTCGCCCTGGACACGTCACTGTCGGAGTGGGACACGGGACGCGCGCCGAAGCCCGCCCGCGGAGAGCCTCATGATCCCTCGCTACTCCCGTCCCGAGATGGTCGCGATCTGGTCGCCGGAAACGCGGTTCCGCATCTGGTTCGAGATCGAGGCCGCCGCCTGCGATGGGATGGCCGAGATCGGCATGATCCCGAAATCGGCGGCCGAGACGATCCGCAAAAAGGGGACTGCGGCGACGTTCGACACGGCCAAGATCGACGAGATCGAGCGCGTCACGAAACACGACGTGATCGCGTTCCTGACGCATCTGGCCGAGTTTGTCGGCCCCGACAGCCGCTTCGTGCACCAGGGTATGACGTCGTCCGACGTACTCGATACCTGCTTCAACGTGCAGCTGGTACGCGCGGCCGACCTGCTGCTCTCCGGCATGGACCGCGTGCTCGCCGCACTGAAAGGCCGCGCACACGAGCACAAGATGACGCCGACCATCGGCCGCAGCCACGGTATCCATGCAGAGCCCGTCACGTTCGGGCTGAAACTCGCGCAGGCCTACGCCGAGTTTTCGCGGGGTCGAGAACGTCTCGTCGCGGCACGGAAAGAAGTCGCTACCTGCGCCATCTCAGGCGCCGTCGGCACCTTCGCCAACATCGACCCCCGCGTCGAGGAGCATGTCGCAAAGAAGCTGGGGCTCGCCGTGGAGCCGGTCTCGACGCAAGTGATTCCGCGCGACCGACACGCCATGTTCTTCGCGACGCTCGGCGTCATCGCGTCGTCCATCGAGCGGGTCGCGATCGAAATCCGCCACCTGCAGCGCACCGAGGTGCTGGAGGCCGAGGAGTTCTTTTCGGAAGGCCAGAAGGGCTCATCCGCCATGCCGCACAAGCGCAACCCGGTGCTGACCGAGAACCTGACCGGGCTCGCGCGCATGGTGCGGGCCTATGCGTTGCCAGCGATGGAGAACGTGGCGCTCTGGCACGAGCGCGACATCTCGCATTCCTCGGTCGAGCGCATGATCGGGCCAGACGCGACGGTGACGCTCGACTTTGCGCTCAACCGCTTAGCCGGCGTGATCGAGAAGCTGGTGGTGTATCCCGAGAACATGAAGAAAAATCTCGACCGGCTTGGCGGGCTCATTCATTCCCAGCGGGTGATGCTGGCGCTGACCCAGAAGGGCGTCAGCCGCGAGGACGCCTATGCGCAAGTGCAGAGGAACGCCATGCCGGTCTGGCGCGGAGAAGGCGACTTCCTGACGCTGCTCAAGGCCGACAAGGACGTAGGCAAGGCGCTGAACTCGAAGGAGCTCGAGGCGTTGTTCGATCTCGCCTATCACCTCAAGCACGTCGACACGATCTTCGCGCGCGTGTTTGGCGCGGCGTGAAGTCATGGCGTCGCGCCTGATCTGGGCAGCCGTCGCCGCGGCGATGATCGTGGCCGGCGTGACGTGGCGGCTCGCGCCGCTCGGGAAAAAATCCTGCGGATCGATCCTCTGGGAGGCGATGGTCTACGCTCTGGTGCGCGCAAGATCGCCTCGGGCCCCAATGGCGGGGACGCTTGCCGCGTCTTTTGCGATTGCCACGGCCGTCGAAGCTTTCCGTCTCGTGCACACGCCGTGGCTCGACGCATTCCGGCTCACACTGGCCGGACAGCAGTTGCTCGGGCGCGGAACATTCTGGCTTATGCAACCGGCGTCAACGGGGCCGCTGCCATTCACTTTGTTCTCGCAAGACGCCGCGCAGCACTTGATGCCTAATGAAAAGTATCGGAACGTGCCGGCATAGCGACCGGGGCGGCGATCATGAGTGCGTTTGCGAACCTGAAACCGGCCGGCGTCCGCTTGCAAGCGGAGCCGCGGCGCAAGTTCCTCTCCGACATCGTCATCGACTATGGCCCCGTCGACGTGCTCGGCCGGCTGTTCCTGAAGGCCGATACGGAACTCGCGATGAAGGGCGTCGAGCTGACGTTCTGTTCGCTCGAGGAATTGAAGCGCGTCAATCTGGAAAACAGCGAGACGTGGCGCCCACTGATGTCGCTGTTCGATCACGAGACCACTCCCGTCGCGCCGGAGAATGCGTTCGCGATGCTGGCGCGCGATGCGAAGGGCGACGTGATCGCGGCGCAAGGGGGGCTGCTGTACTCGGTGACGCGCGGCACTCTCAGGGACGAGCTCGAGAGCCTGCGGTTGCTCTACAAGGATCCGGCGATGGCATGGCCCGGCGAGTCGGCACGCATTACCGCGCCGAAGGCAGCCCAGATGGCTGGCCGCCTCGCCTTCGTCGGTGGAGTCTGGTACCGGCCCGACTGGCGCGGGAAGGGCCTCAACGGTCCGATGGGCCGCATCAACCGCGCTTATGCCTTCACGCGCTGGTATGCCGACTATGCATTCAGCTTCATGGTCGACCATTTGGTCGAGGCGCAATTTGCCGAGAAGGCCGGCTGGCCGCATTGCGAGTGGGCGGTGGAACTCACCAACGTGCCGGTGCTGCGCGGCCGCTCGATGAAGCTTGCGCTGATCTGGACGGACGTCGAGGAGCAGCTCGCGCACTTCGCCGAGTACGTCGAGCGCGGCAGCATGCGCGGCCCCCGCGTGGCGATGGGGTGAGGCCACAGGCTAGCCCTGCGGACGCTAACCCTCCCGCAGCACCGCGCGCGCGGTGCGGCCCTGATACTCGGTACGGAACAGGCCGCGGCGCTGCAGCTCGGGGACGACGAGCGTGCAGAACTCCTCGATGGCGCCGGGCGAATAGATCGGCGAGACCATGAAGCCGTCGCCGCCGGCTATCCCTAAGAACGCCTCCATCTGATCGGCGATGGATTTGGGCGTGCCGACGAACTGCGGCAGGCCGACGCTCTGGCCGTGCCGGCGCGCCACCTCGACCACGGTCATCGGCGTGCCGTCGGCGCGGCGGTATCGGGTTTTCATGCGGGCGAGTTCGGGCTCCGTGCGGTCGGCCATGATCGCATCCGGCGGC
>JANOJW010000557.1:0-2685 GCA_031418955.1 Hyphomicrobiales bacterium
GCTCCGGTCACGAGGAGCGCAACGCGCGCTGGGCCAACTCACGCCGAACCTACAACGCCGGCTGGGGCGTCAAGACGCTCGACGATCTCCATTCAGCCATCGCCTTCTTCGAGGAGCGCCGCGGCCGTCTGCACGGCTTCCGCTGGAAGGACCACGCTGACTTCCGCTCGTGCCCGCCCGAAGTCACGCCCACGATGCTCGACCAATCGCTCGGCTCAGGCGACGGCACGCGCGCAGCCTTCCAGCTCGTCAAGCGCTACGGCCACCTGCACGCGCCCTACGATCGCGCCATCACCAAACCCGTCGCCGGCTCCCTTCGCCTCGCAGTAGCTAGCGTCGCAAAGTCCGAAGGCGTGCACTTCGACATCGACTCATCAACCGGCGTCGTCACCTTTCGCGCCGGCCACACCCCGGCGACCGGCGGCGCCGTCACCGCCGGCTTCGAGTTCGACGTGCCGGTCCGTTTCGATACTGACAAGCTCGAGATCAACCTGCAAGGCTTCCGCCACGGCGCCATTCCCCAGATCCCGATCGTCGAAATCAGAGTGTGATCCCCCTCTCCCCGCACACTGCACTTGTGCGGGGAGAGGGTTGGGGTGAGGGGCGGCCCCTTGCTCCGAAGCAACCCGGCACTCCGCCCTCTCGAGTTTGCTGCCGCCCCTCACCCCAACCTTCTCCCCATTTAAGTGCAGACAATGGGGAGAGGGGTCATGCTGAAAGCATGCCTCCGGCATGAGCGAGACCTCCATGAAACCCATCCCCCCCGCCCTCGCCGCGCGCCTTGGCTCCGGCGTCACAACGCTGTGCTGGTGCTGGCGCATCACGCCGCGCAACCGGAGCCCCCTCGGGTTCACCGACCACGATCGCGATCTCACCTTCGACGGCACTGCCTTCGAGGCCGCTGCCGGCTTCACCGCGAGCGAGATCCGTGACAGCCTCGGCCTCTCCGTCGACGACCTCGAGGTCGAAAGCGCGTTGCAATCCTCGCGGCTATCGGAGTCCGCACTTGCTGCCGGCGACTTCGACGACGCGCGCGTCGAGATCTTTCGCGTCGACTGGACCGACCCCGCGCTGCGCGTCTTCATGCGTACCGGCTCGCTCGGTGAGGTGCGCCGCACCCGCTCGGCCTTCACCGCCGAGATCCGCGGCCTCGCGCACTACTTGCAGCAACCCAAAGGTCGCGTCTTCCAGTACGGCTGCGATGCCGATCTCGGCGATACCCGCTGCGGCATCGACCTCGCGAGCCCAACCTATCGCGGCGCTGGCACCATCACCACGGGGCACTCGCCGCGCCTCGTCGAAGTCTCGGGCCTCTCGGCCTTCGCTGCCGACTGGTTCACGCGCGGCCTCCTCACCTTCATGTCCGGCGCCAACGCCGGCCGCGCCAGCGAAGTGAAGCTGCACGCCATCTCCGCCGGCGTCGTCACCGTGGAGCTCTGGCAACCGATGAGCGACACGATCCTGCCCGGCGACACTTTCACGATCACCGCCGGCTGCGACAAGCAGCACGCCACCTGCCGCGCCAAGTTCGCCAATGCGGTGAACTACCGCGGCTTCCCGCACATGCCCGGTAACGACACGCTCGCCTCCTACGTCGCGTAACTCCATGCCAACCCGCACCACGATCGTCGCGCTCGCGCGCAGCTGGATCGGCACGCCCTATCACCACCAGGCGAGCGCACCGGGCGCTGGCTGCGACTGTATCGGTCTCGTGCGCGGCATCTGGCGCGCGACGCACGGCACGGACATTGCGCCCGTCACTGACTACACGCGCGACTGGGCGGAAGCCGGCGGCGTCGAAACGCTCCTCGACGCCGCTCGCCGCCACCTGATCGAGATCGAGCCCGACACCGCTCAACCCGGCGACGTCCTCGTTTTCCGCTTCCGCCCCGGCGCGATCGCCAAGCACGCAGCGATCCTCGCCACGCCGCGCAGCATGGTGCACGCCGTCGAGGGCCGCGCCGTCGCCGAAGTGCCGCTCGCCAACTGGTGGCGACGCCGCGTTGCCGGCGCCTTCCAATTTCCTGGGATCATCGACTGATGGCCACACTCGCCCTTTCCGTCGCCGGCGCCGCCGCCGGCAGCGCACTGCTGCCCGGCGGCATCGCTGTGCTCGGCACCACCATCTCCGGCGCCGTCATCGGCTCGCAGATCGGCGCGCTCGCCGGCTCCTATGTCGACCAGGCGCTGTTCGGCTCGTCGGGCCAGTCGCGCGCCGTGCAGGGCCCCCGCCTCTCGGAGCTGAAGCTCACCGCCTCCACTGAGGGCGCGCACATCCCGCGTCTCTACGGCCGTGCCCGCCTCGGCGGCCAGATCATCTGGGCTGCCGACGTCGAAGAAGAGGCCACCACCTCGCGCGCGGGCGGTGGCGGGGGAAAGCTCGGCGGCTCCGGCGGCGGCACCAGTACGACCGAGTACGCCTATTACGCGAGTTTCGCCGTCGCGCTGTGCGAAGGCCTCGTCACGACCCTCGGCCGCGTTTGGGCCGACGGCCGCGAGCTCGATCTGTCGGCGATCACGACGCGCTTCCACACCGGCGCCCAGGACCAGGACGCCGATCCCCTTCTCGTCGCGCGCTTGGGCGCCGACGCCGCCCCCGCCTATCGCGGCCTCGCCTACATCGTGTTTGAGCGTCTGGCTCTCGCCCCCTTCGGCAATCGCCTGCCGCAACTCTCCTTCGAGGTG
>JANOJW010000558.1:0-5746 GCA_031418955.1 Hyphomicrobiales bacterium
CTCGACGGCTATCTGGCCCGCTCCTGGGGCCAGCAGTCGACGCTCGGCCGCATGCTCGATCCGATCGCGGACAAGCTGCTCGTTGGTACGGCGCTCATGCTGCTCGTCTATGACAACACCATCGACAATGCCGCGATCGCCGCTGCGATCGTCATCCTGTGCCGGGAAATCCTGGTGTCGGGCCTGCGCGAGTTCCTGGCCGAACTCAACGTCAAAATCCATGTGACGCAGCTCACCAAATGGAAGACGACGCTGCAGATGATCGCGCTCGGCGTGCTGCTCGTCGGCCCGGCCGGGGAGAAGCACGTCAAGGGCGTGTTGGCGCTCGGCACGGCGCTGCTGTGGGTCGCAGCACTTCTGACCCTGTGGACCGGCTACGGCTACCTCAAGGCCGCCATCCAGCACGCGCTCGAGCATGACTGAGACCCTATCCCGACAGCTATGCCCATGACCGTCGAACTCCTCTACTTCGCCTGGGTTCGCGAGCGAATCGGCAAGGGCGCCGAGACGGTTGAGCTGCCAGCCGGTATCGTCACGGTGCGCGATCTGGTCACCTGGCTCGCCGCGCGGGGACCGGAATTCGCGCACGCCTTCGAGAGACCCGAAGTGGTGCGCGCGGCGATCGACAAGGCGCACGTCCGGCCCGATGCCCCGATCGCGGGCGCCCGAGAGATCGCCTTTTTCCCGCCCGTCACCGGAGGCTGATGCGATGCCCGTCCGGGTCGGTCCCGAGGATTTCGATGTTGCGAGGGAGACGCGCGCGCTCGTCGGTGGGCGGACGGATGTCGGCGCCATCGTCACGTTCACGGGGACGGTACGCGGCATCGCGAAGGGCATTCCCGTCACCTCCATGACGCTCGAGCACTACCCGGGCATGACCGAGGACGAGCTGGCCCGGGTCGAGGCCGAGGCACAGGCCCGCTGGCCGTTGCAGGCGTCACTGATCGTCCATCGCATCGGCACGCTGGCGCCGGGCGACAACATCGTGCTGGTGATCACGGCCTCCGCCCACCGTCATGCGGCATTCGAGGCGGCCGAATTCCTGATGGACTACCTGAAGTCGCGCGCGCCGTTCTGGAAGAAGGAGGCCGGCGCAGACGGTTCTGGCGTCTGGGTCGACGCTCGCGACAGCGATACCGAGGCCCTGAAACGCTGGACGTTGCCGGATCATTAAGTTGAATGGCGTTCACCCGTTTTGGCGTCAACGAATTCGGGCCCGGATAGATCAGTTTGTTTGTAATTACTGTGGCATGAAGGCAGCTTGCAGACCATAGTGGTTTGGTTGTCGTGGGGCGTGGCAATGCGTCAGCCTGACTTTTCGGACATGTCTTTCACGTCTGCGTTCAAGGGCGTGATGGTCGCCCTTGTCGTGATGTCCTGCGTTGTGAACGTGCTGTCACTGACCGGCTCGTTCTACATGCTGCAGGTCTACGACCGCGTGCTGACGAGTCACAATCTCAATACCCTCGTCGCGCTGTCGATCCTGGCTGTCGTACTGTTCTCGTTCCAGGCCATCCTCGAGGTGTTCCGCGCCCAGGTCATGCGGCGGGTGAGCGACCGGGTGGATCGGCAACTGATGCCGATGGCGCACGACGCCGCGCTGAAAATGCCGCTGCGGGGCATGTCGCGGGCGGATGCCATGCAACCCATGCGCGACGTCGATGCCGTGCGCACGTTCCTTGCGGGCCAAGGCCCGATCGCCATCTTCGATCTGCCGTGGATCCCGATCTACCTGATCTTCGTGCTGCTGCTGCACCCGGTGTTCGCGCTGGTCACGCTGGTCGGCATCAGTGTGCTTGTCGTACTGACCTGGACCACCGAGCGGGTGACCAGCGACCTCAACCAGAAGGTCGTGATGGCGAGCGTCCGGCGGCAGGCGATCGCCGACGAGAATTCGCGCAATGCCGAGGTGCTCGAGGCCATGGGCTACGGCGACCGGGCCCGCCAGCGGCTGCTCAAGGTCGCCGAGGAACTGCTCGCGATCTCCGCCAAGGCCAACGACGTCGGCAGCTCCATGGCGAGCCTGTCGCGCGTGTTCCGCATGGTGCTGCAGTCGGCCATTCTCGGCGTCGGCGCTTATCTCACCATCAAGGGCCAGGTGACGGGCGGCGCCATGATTGCCGCATCGATCGCCTCCTCGCGCGCGCTTGCCCCGATCGAACTCGCGATCGCCAACTGGAAGGCGCTCGCCTACGCCCGCCAGGCCCGCGATCGGCTGGCCAAACTCTCGCAGATGATGCCCAAGCCCACCGAGCGGTTGTCGCTGCCCGCGCCACGCTCCCACCTCAAGCTCGACGGCGTCACCATCGTGGCGCCCGGACAGCAGCGCACGCTCGTCGAAGGCGTGAGCTTCGAGGTCAAGGCCGGCGAGTGCCTGGGCATCATCGGCGCCAGCGCCGCCGGCAAGTCGACCCTGGTGCGCGCGATTGCGGGCATCTGGCAGCTACGGGCGGGCTCTGTGCGCATCGACGGGGCCACGCTCGACCAGTGGGGCTCGAGCAGTCTGGGGCGACATGTCGGCTACGTGCCGCAGGATATCCAGCTGTTCGACGGCACCATCACCGAGAACATCAGCCGCTTCGAGGAGAACCCCGACAGCGAAGCGGTCATTCGCGCGGCAAAGGCGGCCGACATCCACGAGATGGTGCTGAAGATCCCGCGCGGCTACGAGGCACGGCTCGGCAGTGACGGGGCCCACCTTTCGGCCGGACAGCGCCAGCGCGTGGCGCTCGCCCGCGCGCTCTACCGCGATCCGTTCCTGATCGTGCTCGACGAGCCAAATTCCAATCTCGATACCGACGGCGAGGCGGCGCTGATCAAGGCCGTGCATGCGGTGCGTGAGCGCGGCGGCATCGTGGTGATGGTGGCGCACCGCTCGAACGCGCTCGCCGCCGTCGATCAGGTGGCCGTGATGGCGAACGGGCGGATAACGGCGTTCGGGCCGCGCAACGAGATCCTGCGCAAGGTGATGCGGGCTGCGCCCGGCCAGCCGCCCGGTGCGCCGTCGCCGCAGGCTGGCCAACCGGGATCGCCGGGCCGCCCGCCGCAGGGCGACACCTCTGGAGAAGCATTGTCATGAACGAGAAGTCGTGGCTTGCCGCCCAGAGAGACAAGCTTGCCGGGAGCGTGAGCTGGCGGCTCGAGCCGCTGCGCGCGATGCTGCCCGGCGCTGGCAGCGATCCCGAGACGCAGCTGCTGCGCCGCGCCATGTGGGGGCTCTGCGCGGTGGTCGTCATGGTCGCTGCGGCGACGACATGGGCGATGCAGGCGCAGCTCGCCAGCGCGGTCGTGGCGCCGGGAACAGTGGTGATCGATTCCAACAGCAAGAAGGTGCAGCATCCGACCGGGGGCGTCGTGGGCGTCGTCCTGGTCAAGAACGGCGACAAGGTTGCGGCCGGCGAGCTGCTGGTGAAGCTCGACGACACGCAGGTGAAGTCGACGCTCGGCGTCATCGTCGGCCAGCTCCTGCAGTTTCGCGGCCGCATCGCCCGGCTCGAGGCGGAGCGCGACACCGCACCCGCGATTTTGTTTACCGCCGGCTTCATCGAGGAGAGCAAGGAAGCTCGCGACGTCGCTGAAGGCGAGCGGCGACTGTTCGAGTCCAAGCGCAAGTCGAGCACGGGACAGAAAGAGCAGCTGCGTGAGCGCATCCGCCAGACCAACGAGGAGATCGTGGGCCTGAACGCCCAGCTCGCGGCGAAGAAAAAGGATGCCTCGCTTGCTGTGAAGGAACTCAGCCGCGTCGATGTGCTCTACGGCAAGAACCTCGTCAACGAGACGCGCCAGATCCAGATGCAGCGCGACGTCGCCCGCGCCGAGGGTGAGGTCGGCTCGCTGATCGCCCAGGTCGCCCGCGCCAAGGCGCAGATCAGCCAGACCGAGCTGCAGATCATCTCGATCGATCAGGACGCCCGCACGGAAGCGCAGAAGGAGTTACGCGAGGTCGAGGGCAAGATCGCGGAGCTCACCGAGCGCCGGGTCGCTGCCGACGACCAGATGCGCCGCATCGACATCCGCGCACCGATCACAGGCATCGTCCACGAGCAGACCGTGCATACGATCGGCGGCGTCGTGCAGGCCGGCGAGACGATGATGATGATCGTGCCCGTGACCGAGACGCTGACGGTCGAGGCGCGCATCTCCCCGGTCGAGCGCGATCAGGTCCGCCTCGGCATGCCGGCCGTGTTGCGGTTCTCCGCCTTCAACCAGCGCACCACGCCCGAAGTTTCCGGCTCCGTCGTGCACATCGCGCCCGACCTCTCGAAGGACCAGCAGACCGGCGGCACGTTCTATGTGGTGCGCATCCGGATCGGCGAGGAGGTCCGCCAGAAGTTCGCCGGTCTCGAGATTCTTCCAGGCATGCCCGTCGAGTCGTTCCTGCAGGGCACCGAGCGCTCGGCCGCCTCCTACATGGTGAAACCGTTCACCGACAACCTGCGCCGCATCTTCACCGAGCGGTGATTGGCGCGGCACGTTAACCATGCAGCGGTGAAACGAGGTTAACTCGCAAATTCGGCCGCTGGGCGCGTTTGCAGGGGGGGGGGGAGCTACCCCACTAGCCAAGCGGTTGGTAAACGCGCTGCACGAGCGTGCACGGGGCTGCGCGAGGCCTTCGGCGAGACAGGATTGCCAGAGGGCACCCCTGGAAATCGCACCCCACGAAAAACACTGCAAAATTAACCTTATCGCCCGCGGAACACGGGATCGCGCTTGGCGGCGAAAGCGGCAACGCCCTCCTTGTAGTCGTCGCTGGCGATGGCCTCGTCCTTCACCAGCTGGATCGCCTCCTCGCGCTTGTCCGTCTCGGCGCGTGCGATCGCTTCCAGCACGACCTTGGTGCCCTTGATGGTGATCGGAGCCGACGTGCGCATGCTGGTTGCCAACGCTTTGGCTGCCTCGATTGCGGCTCCCGTCGCACGATGCGTCGCAAGGCCAATCCGATACGCCTCGGTGACGTCGTATCGCCGGCCGGTGAACAGCACCTCTTTCGCGGCGGCGTAGCCCACGGCATCGAACAGCGCCCGCGTCTCCACGACCCCATAGACGTTGGAGAGGCGCGCGGCTGGAATGCCGAAGTAGGCCGTGTCGTCGGCGACGCGGAAATCGCAGGAGAGCGCCACGCCGACCGCCCCGCCGAAGCAGGGGCCCGTGATGGCCGCAATCATCGCCTTGGAGCAGCGCGCGATCGCGGTCTGGCAATGGTCGCCCGCCTCCTCGTAGGCGCGGCCATCCTCGATCGTCGCGCGAACGGCTGGAAACTCCGAGATGTCGGCGCCGGCCGAGAAGGCCGCCCCGGCCCCGGTCAGGATGATGGCGCGGATCTCGGGCGCCTCGCCGAGCCGCGTGACGATGCGGCCGAGCTCGTTCCACATGGCGAGCGTCAGGGCATTGCGCCGCGCCGGCCGGTTCAGCGTGACGATGGCGGTCGCCGGATCGCTACGGTCGACGAGCAGATCGGTCGGCGCCAGCGGTGTCGGTAACGGCATGTGGTGTTCCTCATTCGAACAGGCGTCCGGCCAGAAGTCTCGATAATCTAAGCAGGCTTGCGCGGCTTCGCCAATGCATCCGTCCGGCGTGACCAACGCAAGGTCATGGACCAGAACCGGCCGTCCCGGTGCCGACGCTGAGGGCCCAGGCTGTGTGAAAACTCCAGCGCAATGTGATAACGTACCGCCTGACTGAATCGCAGGGGGCGGGGGCTCGATGGCTGGGTTCGTTGAAGGGCTGGATCGCAGCCAGAGCGCCA
>JANOJW010000559.1:0-6035 GCA_031418955.1 Hyphomicrobiales bacterium
GCCTGCCTGCATGGGGTAGGAGCGCATCTCGACGAAGGGCCCGTGGTTCGACGGCTCGAGCTTCGGCGAGAACGGCAGCGGCTCTAGGATGTCCGAGCGCAGTTCGGCAATGAACTCGGAGGTCTTGGGCGGCCAGATCCCGGCCTTCACCACATCGGCACGGATCTTGGCGCGCTCGTTGGTGTCCTTGTAGCCCCAGACGTGGATCACCTGGTTGAGCGGGCCGATCTCGGTGGTCCACATGGCGGCGAGCCGCGAGTGCTCGAGGCGCTTGGGCACCAGCGGCTCCCACCGCTTCATGAACTCGCCCATCATGCGCGGCTGGATGGTGTAGGTACGGAACTCATAGATCATGGGGCACTCCTGCGGGCGTTGGACTGCCGCAGACTGGCACGGGACCGCTCGAGGCACCAAACGTGAAGTGCAGTCGTGAAGTGTGGTAGCTGTTGCAGTCGCGACGACTGGTCGGCAGAGTATCCAATCAACAGCTCGACTGGAGTGCTTGATGTTCCTTCTGCTGCTCGGACTTGTGATCTTCCTCGGCGTCCATTTGCTGCCGACCCAGGTCGAAGCCCGCAACGGCCTCGCCGCGCGCTTTGGTGAAAACGCCTACAAAGGTGTGTTCTCGCTGGTCGCTCTGGTCGGCCTCGCTTTGATCGTGGTCGGCTACCAGAAGGTGCAACTGACACCCGGCAAGAACCCGATCCTGTGGTCCCCGCCCGCCTGGGGCCGCCACGTCACCCTGACGCTGATGCTCCCCGTTTTCGTGCTGCTGCTCGCGGCCTACCTGCCGGGGCGCATCTCGTCAGCTGTCAAGCACCCCATGGTGACTGCGGTGAAGCTCTGGGCGCTGGCGCATATGTTCGTGCGTGGCGATGCGGCGTCGCTGCTGATTTTCGCGGGCTTCCTGACTTGGGCCGTGTTCGACCGCATTTCGCTGCAGCGGCGCGAAGCTGCCGGGCTTGTGGTGCGGCGAACCGGCAACGCCACCAACGACATCATCGCTATCGTCGGCGGCCTGCTCCTCTACGGTCTCATGCTCAAATGGGGCCACGCCGCCCTGATCGGCGTCCGGCTGATGCCTTGACCGCCGATCGAGGCAAGCCCAGCCACGAATTCGCCGGAATATCAACGGATGACAGGCTCGGGATCAACCGGTCCGTCCGCGATCGTTGAACGGCTTCTATTCACATCAGCGACCCGATATAGGGTTGGAACAGGTGACGCCGCGCGCGGCGCTGCCACTGAACGACGGACACCGGGAAGGCACTGGGGCGCATGGCCGAAAAGTTCGATAGCTTTCTGAAGGAGCTCGACGACGACCTCCGTCGCGACCAGCTGAGGAAGTTGTGGGATCAGTATGGGCTGCTGATCGTCGGCGGCGTCGCGGCGCTGCTGGCGGCCGTGTGGGGTTACGGCCATTGGCAAAACAGCCGAGTCGCCGCAGCCGAGTCGCATGGTGTCAAGTTCGAAGCAGCCTCGAAACTCGCGCGCGACGGCAAGGCGGACGAAGCCCAAAAAGCCTTCCTCGACATCGCCAAGGAAGCCGCGCCAGGCTACCAGAGCCTGTCGCAGCTGCGGGTCGCAGGCCTGCACGCCAAGGCCGGCCGGATGGCAGAAGCGGTCGCCGTTTACGACACGCTGTCCAAGGATGCCGCCGTCGACCAGATCCTGCGCGAGTTCGCGGCCGTTCAAGCCGGAAACCTGCGCCTCGACACCGCCGACTACGCCGAGATGGAACGCCGCCTGACGCCGCTCACTGCGGATGGCAGTGCGTGGCGAACCACGGCACGCGAGCTGCTCGGCCTCGCTGCCTACAAAGCCGGCAAGCTCGAGGATGCGAGGAAGTTCTTCGATCTTCTGCTCGGCGATCGCGCGATGCCGCCGGGCATGAACGAGCGGGTCCAGCTGATGCTCGCGGTCCTGACCGATGCCGAGGCCGCAAAGGCGGCGCCGGTTCCGCCGACCGCACCAACCGAACCGGCTGAGAAAAGCAAGGATAAGTCGGCGTCACCGGCGAAGAAGAAGTAGGTGACGGGAAGGTCCGCGCAGCGAATCACTTTAGGTATCAGCGCGGATACAGGGTTGAGGACCGAGGGGACCAGTCGACCATGACGGCAAGGCTCCACGTGCGAATAGCGGTTGCAACGGCGCTCGTTGCGCTGACGACGGCTGCGTGTTCGGATGGACCGAGCCTGCCCCGGATCGGCGATCTCAACCCCTTTGCCGAAAAGCAGGTTCCGCTCGCCGGCAAACGACTGCCCGTAGGCCTCTCGGAGACCAAAGCCGGCCTCGAGGTCGCCGCCATCGACAAGCCGATCGTGCTTCCGGCTGCCCGCGCCAATGACAGCTGGCCACAGCCAGGCGGCACGCCGGCCAATGCACCGGGGCATCTGGCGCTCAGCGGCACCGTACGTCAGACCTGGAGCGCAGACGCCGGCAGCGGCTCCACGGCCTATGGCAAGTTGACCGCCAGCCCGATCGTAGCCGACGGCCGGATCATGGTCCTCGACACGGCTGGCCGGGTCAGCGCGCTGACCCCGACCGGCGCTTCGGCCTGGCGCGTTTCGCTCGTGCCGCCGGGTGAAAAAGACTACAAGGGCTTTGGCGGCGGGCTCGCTGCCGAGGGCGGTCGCGTCTTCGTGGCGACCGGCTTTGGCTGGGTGTACGCCCTCGAAATTCAGAGCGGCAAGAAAGTCTGGGAGAAGAACCTCTCGGCGCCGATCCGCTCCTCCCCGACGGTCGCCAACGGCCGCGTCTTCGTCATCACGGCTGATGGCACGGTCAAGGCGCTCGGCGCGGCCGACGGCAACGAGATCTGGACGCATCAGGGCCTGCCCGAGAAGGCCGCCATCTTGAACAACGCCAGCCCCGCCGTCGACGGCGATGTGGTCATCATCCCCTACCCGTCCGGCGATCTCGTCGCGCTGAACGCCAGCAACGGCCAGCAAGCTTGGTCAGAAAGCTTGGCGCGCACGCGGCTCGCCTCTTCGCTTGGGTCGATGACTGACGCGGGCCGGCCAGTCGCTGACGGCGGCACGGTGTTTGCGGTTGGTCATTCCGGCCGCATGATCGCCACCAACATTCGCTCGGGCGAGCGCCTCTGGGTTCTGAACGTGCCGGGCATCCAGATGCCGGCCATTGCCGGTGAGATGGTGTTCGTCGTCGATACCGGCGGATCGCTGATGGCGATCAATCGTCGAGACGGTCGCGTGTTCTGGACCGTCAAGCTCCCCGGCGCCTCGACGTGGTCGGGTCCGGTGGTCGCCGGCAACAAGCTGTGGCTCGCCTCGAACAAAGGCCAGCTGATCGGCGTCGATGCGGCGACGGGCAAGCCGGACACCCCACTTGTCATTGGTACACCAATCTATATCGCACCGATCGTTGCCGGAGGTCGGCTGTTCGTGCTCACCGACAAGGCACGTCTGATCGCCTTCAACTGAAGCTCGCGCCCCAAGTCCAGACGTCACGGACGCCTCGTACTGGTCGCAGCTGGCAGCCGGCGCTCCCGTCAGTGCCGGGCAAACTCGCATCGCGCAAACGGATGTCGGCGCAAACCGATTGCCTCGCAACTCGGGCATGCCTAGGTTCGCGATCAACTGCATGCCATCAGCTCGCCTCTCGAGGAACCCCTGCCATGACGTCTCGCTGGAGTAACCGCCGCGCCCGCTTTCGCGCCGTGATCAACGGTCCTGCCTGCGTGCATCCGGCCTCCGTGCACGATCCCATCTCCGGTCGCATCGCCGCCGACCTCGGCTTCGAGGTCGGCATGTTCGCAGGCTCGACGGCCTCCCTGACCGTGCTCGGCGCGCCGGACCTCATCACGCTGACGCTCAGTGAGTTCGCCGAGCAGGCGCATCGCATCATGCGCGCCGCCGACCTCTCCCTGATGTGCGACGCCGATCACGGCTACGGCAATGCGCTGTCCGTGATGCGCACCGTGGAGGAACTGGAGACCGCCGGGGTGTCGGGCCTGTCGATCGAGGATACGGACTTGCCACAACCCTTCGGCCTCGGCGAGAAGCAGCGCATGCTGTCGCTCGAGGAGGGCGTCGGCAAGGTGAAAGCGGCGCTCGCCGCCCGCGCTGACAAGGACCTCGTCATCGCAGGTCGCACCAGCGCGCCGCAGATCGCCGGGATCGACGAGGCGATCAGGCGGGCGAGGGCCTACGCGGCAGCAGGATGCGACGCGGTGTTCCTGGTCGGGATCAAGTCACGGGCCGAGCTCGACGCGGTGGCCTCAGCCAACATCGGCAAGCCGCTGATCCTCGGCAACACGCCGGGCGATCTCGCCGACAAGGCCTACCTCGCGTCGAAGGGTGTCCGCGTGGCCCTGCAAGGTCACCAGCAGTTCGCGGCCGCAGCGCAGGCGATTTACACGACGCTCAAAGCCCTGCGCGATGGCGTAAAGCCGTCCGACCTGAAGGGCGTCGCATCAGCGGACCTGATGAAGCAGCTGACGCGCGGAGCTGATTACGACCGCCTGTCGAAGGATTTCCTCGGCGGCTGACATGAGAACGGCGGGTCCGAGCAGTGCTTCGGACCCGCCGCTGCCTGCTCAACGAGCGAGCTCTCAATCCTTCTTGGTCAGCCCGAGCTGATCGAGCGCCGCCTTCTCCTCGGCCGCCAGCTTGACGACAAACGCATTGTAGTCGGCGGTATTCATGTAGCGGCGCACGAAGTCGAACTTCTCGTGCAGGTCGATCACCTTCGGGTCCTCGTAGGCGACCTTGAAGGCGTCATGCAGCTTCTTGACGATTGCCGGATCAATACCCTTCGGCCCGGCCAGCCCGAACGGGCTGTCGAACGAATAGTCGTAACCGAACTCCTTGAGTGTCGGCACGTCCGGCCACTTCTTGCTGCGCTCGCCGTTGAGAATCATGATCAGGCGCAGGTCGCCCGACGCCACCGTCGGCGCCCACGACGGGCTCTCGACCATGGCGTTGATGTGACCGCCGAGCACCTGAGCAACGCCCTCGCCGCCGCCCTTGCCGGGGACGTGCGTGAACTTCACGCCGGACTTGCGCGACATCAGCTCCATCGCGATCGCGTTGGTCGTCGCTGGGCCAATGGTCGTGTAGGTGAACTTGCCCGGGTTGGCCTTCGAGTACTCGATCACGTCCTTCCAGGTCTTGAACGGGCTGTCGGCCTTCACGACGGCTCCAAGCGTGTAGCCGCCGATGTGAATGACGTAGGTGAAGTCCTTCAACGGGTCGTAGGTCGCCTTCTGCATGTGGGGGACGCGGAAGACCGGGATCGCGATCTGACCGATCGTGTAGCCGTCGGGCTTTGCCGTCCCGGCCATCTGGGCGGGGCCGAGCGTGGCGCTGCCACCGGGCTTGTTGTCGACGACGACTGGTACGCCAAGCACCTTCGAGGCCGCATCCGCATAGCCACGGAGTAGGAGGTCGGCAGTCACGCCGGCAGCAAACGGAACGATCAGCGTGATCGGCCTGTTTGGAAAGTCCGCTTGCGCCGCGGCAGGCATAGCTTGGCTTGCGACTAGCGCGCTGGCGCCCAACAGCGACAGCAGAGTTCGGCGTAGCATGTGGTTCCTCCCTGTTGGCCTTTGCGGCCTTCGTCTTTCTGCGCGGTCTGCATGGCGACAGATCGAGCAGCGGCGCGGACCCTACTCGGTCCCCCAGGCGCTGTCAGCAGAGAGATTGCGACTTCGCCGGCCGGGTCGTGTTGCAGCGCAGCGCCGCCGTTGTGCCGGACCGCTGCATCGGTTAGAAGCGCGCCAACCCCGAAACACCGATCGCGCGCCGGATGCGGAGTGGGCATCCGAAGGCGCAAGGAAAGACTCCCGCCCATGGCCAATCCCCAATTCGTCTATCACATGCACAAGCTCTCCAAGACCTATCCGGGAGGCAAACAGGTCCTGCGCGACATCAATCTCGTTATCGAACCGGGCGAGTTCTTCGGGCTACTGGGCATGTTCCTCGCCGCACCGGTCACTGCGTTAATACGTAGTCTGCTTATGAATCGCTATGTCCACCCCCAACACAAGAGCCACCGCGCCAAGACCCGCCTCG
>JANOJW010000560.1:0-2743 GCA_031418955.1 Hyphomicrobiales bacterium
ATGAAGTCCCTCATGATCGCCGCGATCCTCGCCCTCGCCACCCTCGCGCAGCCTGCAGCTGCCAAGGATTTCTGGACGACCCTCAACGAGACGGCTCCGCGGTCGATCTTCGACGATCTCCGCGACAGCGCACCCCGCTCGATCTTCGACCAGATCCGGGATACCGCACCGCTCGCCCCCGTGTTCGAGACGCTGCGGGACAACGCGCCCTGACCGGGACCAGCCATCTCAAGAATTGGACTGACTGAGACATCACATCGCAGCCTCCACCGGATCGGCGGAGCCGCCCGAAGCCATCGTGGCTCCGGGCGGCACGGCTATTTCAAGCAGACGACATTGTGCGCGCGGATTGTGCTGTGGAAGCCCTTCAAGGCCAGCGCGCCGAGCGGCTCCAGTTCGGCGATCGCTTCGATCTCGGCGGCGACCCGCTGCGAGACAACGATCTGTCCGGATTGCGCCTCCCCGCAGAGTCGCGCGCCGAGGTTGGTCACGGTGCCGATGGCCGCATAGTCATAGCGCCCTTCGAAGCCGATTTGGCCGAGCGTCGCGTAGCCCTTGGCGATGCCGACACCGAAGCCGAGGTCGTGACCGAGCTTGTGCCATCGCGCGATCATCCCGCCAACGGCGGCACGCGCTTCGATCGCCATGCGCACGGCGCGCTCTGCCGGGTTGGGCACCGGCACCGGATCGTTGAAGAAGACGAGCAGTCCGTCGCCGGTGAAGCGCTCGAGCGTGCCCTCGTGCGCGTTGATGATCGGGCCGAGCGCCGCGTGATAGTCGCGCAGCACCGCCATCACCTCCTCGGGCTCCGAGGTCTCGGCGAAGGCGGTGAAACCACGGAGATCGCAGAACACGACGGTGACCTCGCGCCGGTGCGCCTCGAGCAGCTTGTCCTGGCCGGTCGTGAGCAGCAGATCCGCGACCTGCGGCGACAGGAACCGGCGCAGCCGCTGCATGCGCTCGATCTCGCCGACCTGGGTCTCGACGCGGGCGGCGAGCTCGCGGTTCCACTGCGCGAGCTCGGCTGCCTGCGCGTTGACCTGGTCCTGCAGCCGCTTGATGCGCAGCATGGCGCGGACGCGCGCGAGCAGTGCCGGCTGGTCGATCGGCTTCGTCAGGTAGTCGTCGGCGCCGGCGTCGAGGCCGGTGACCACGTCGCGCGTCGCCGTCTTGGCCGTGACCAGGATGATCGGCGTGAACGGCAGTGAGGCGTCCGACTTCAGCTCGCGGCAGACGTCGAAGCCGTCCTTCTTCGGCATCATCACGTCGAGCAGGATGACGTGCGGCCGGTGCTCGCGGGCAGCGGCGAGCGCCTCCTCGCCGTCGCCGGCGATGACGGTCCGGTAGCCTTGGGCGTGGAGGCGGCTCACCAGGATCGCGCGGTTGTCGGCATTGTCGTCGGCGACGAGAACGAGAGGCGCCTCGGCCATGTCACGGCCCCTTGTCGAGAAAGCTCTTGATGACGGCGAGCAGCTGGCGCGGGCTGAACGGCTTTGCGACGTAGCCATCGCAGCCGGCGGCCCGTGTGCGTGCCTCGTCGCCGGAGAGCGCGTACGAGGTGACCGCGATTACCGGAATGGCGGCAATTGTTGGGATCGCCTTGATGCGCCGCGTCGCCTCATAGCCGTCCATCAACGGCATCTGGATGTCCATCAATATGAGATCCGGCTGCTCGACCTGTGCCTTCGCCACGCCCTCGACACCGTTGGTGGCCTCGATCAGGCCATAGCCGGCTGCGGAGAGAAGATCGCGCAAGATGGCGCGATTGTCCTCTTGGTCCTCGATCACGAGAATGCGCTTCATGTCACGGCTCCTTCGGGCGCCAGCTGACGGCTCTCCTCAGCGCGCACGGGCAACTTGACGGTGAACGTCGAGCCCTTGCCGACGACGGACTCGACCGTGATGTGCCCGCCGTGCATCTCGACGATGAGGCGGGCGATGGCGAGCCCGAGCCCGGTGCCGCTCTTCGCCTTGGTGTTCGAGTTGTCGACCTGGTGGAACTCCTCGAAGATGCGCTCAGTCTCCTCCGGTGGAATTCCGGGGCCGGTGTCGGCGACGGCGACCTCGAAGCGTCCCGCGAAGACACCGGCGCGGACGCGCACCTCACCGTGCTCGGTGAACTTGATGGCATTGCCGACGAGGTTCAGCAGCACCTGCACGATGCGCTGCTCGTCGCCGAAGCCGCGCGGCAGGCCCTTCGCGACCTCGGCGCTGAGCACGAGCTGTTTCTCCGTGGCGAGCGACTCGGTCGCGGCCAGCACGGTCTCGATCACGCTGCCGAGGCCATATTCGGCGAGTGCCAGCCTGAACTGTCCGGCCTCGATCTTCGACAGGTCGAGCACCTGGTTGATCAGCCCGAGGAGATGGCGGCCGTTCGCCTGCACGCGACCGAGCACGCCGCCGGCCTTCTCCGGCAGCGCGCCGTAGATGCCATCCTGCATCAGCTCGGTGTAGCCGAGGATGGCGTTGAGCGGGGTTCTGAGCTCGTGGCTCATATTGGCGAGGAACTGCGACTTGTGCTGTGAGGCGAGCTCGAGCTGGCGGCTCTTCTCCTCGATCTCCTTGAACAGCCGTGCGTTATTGACGGCGATCGCCGACTGCGCCGCGAAGGCTTCGAGCAGGCGCACGGTCTCCGGCGCGAACGGGCCCGGATAGGTGCGGCGCACGACGAGCGCGCCGAACACGTCGCCCCGGTGAATGAGCGGCAGCGCCAGGATCGCGCGCACACCGGCGCGAATCAGGA
>JANOJW010000561.1:0-1842 GCA_031418955.1 Hyphomicrobiales bacterium
CGATCGCGCGGCACCACAGGTGGCAGGAGCTGGTGGCGCTGTGGTTTCCGCCGGCGCCCGTGCCGCTGCCGCGAGCCCTGGTGCAGCAGCCTGAGCTGCCCGCCAACGAGATCTCGCCGCCCTCAGCCGACACTCCGGTCGTCCGCCTGCGCAAGCTCTGCAACGAGCTGACGATCCTCACCGACAAGACCTCGCACGCGCGCGAGATCGCCGACGAGCCGCAGTTCCTCGCGATGGTGGCCATCCTCGCCGATCCGGCAATGCCGCTCGCCCAAGTCGGCGACTACGCCTTCGGCACGTCCTGGCCGCACTCGTGCGCAGCGCTCGCTGCACTGGGCAAGCGGCCCGATGGGGGAACGCTCGCCGAGGAGGTCGTGGCGCAATTCGGCGGCTGGGGCGTCTGGCAGATGGCGTTCGCGTTTGCGTATCTGGCCAACGTCGACGCCAACTTGGCCAGCGGCGCCGTGCTGCAGCATCAAGCCCATTGGTGGGCCGACTCACCGATCCTTCGGCGTGAGTTCGAGATCTATTTCGCGGCCCTGGAGGCGAAGGGCGCGGCGGCAGCGCTTGATCTGGAGCTCGTCGCAGACACAGCCCGCCATGCCGGCATCCGCGATTTCCTCGGGCGCATGACGCATCCGTTTGCGGCGCGGCTGGCCGCTCTGTTGCCGCCCGAGACACCCGATCAGGGCACGGCGGCCGAGCCGCCGCCGCCGGCGACCCATCCACCGCCAAGCCCGCAGAATTCGACGGAGTTTCTGGCCTCGCTCGGGCGTTTCTGGACAACCGCCTCCGGCATCGACAGGCCGCAGGAGCCCGACGCGTGGAAAGAAGGCCTTGCGGCCGCGCGCACCGCCATCGACCGGCGGCCGATGCGCTCGCTGCTGGTGATGGGCGACCCGCTGTCGGGCAAGACGTCGTTCCTGAAACTGCTGGCTGGACGGCTCGAGAAAGACGGCTGGCGCGTGTTCGAGGCGGGCGCGTCCGACCTGCAGGCGGGGCAGCAGTACATCGGCCAGCTCGAAGGCCGCATCCGGCAGGCGCTCGACGAACTTGCCGTCTCCAAGAAGATCATCTGGTACGTGCCCGACATTCTCGGCATGGCGCTGTCGGGCACCCATCAGGGGCAGAGCGCCACCATTCTCGACCAGCTGATGGCGGCGATCGCGTCGGGGCGATTGGTGATCTGGGCGGAGGCGACCCGCACCAGCGCCGCGCGGCTGCTGCAGTTTCGTCCAGCGCTGCGCCGCACCTTCGAAGTCGTGCGCCTCGAGCCGCTCGATGCTGAGGAGACGCGCCCGCTCGCCGCGGCTCTCTCGAAGGCGCTCGAAGCCGAACTGAAGATCGCAATCGACCCGTCGTTCGCGGAGACCGCGATCGATGCAGCCCAGCACTATCTCTCGGCATCGTGCCTCCCCGGTTCGGCGCTGTCGCTGATGCGAGTGTCGGTGCTGCGCGCAGGCGAGGCGAAGGGCCGCCGCCTCGTCGGTCGCGACGTGCTCGATACGCTCTCCCAGTTGACCGGCCTGCCGCGCTCCATCCTCGATGGCAGCGAGCGGATCGACCTCGCCGAGATCCGCAAGTTCTTCTCGAGCCGTGTCATCGGTCAGGACGAAGCGGTCTCGGTGATCGTCGAGCGCATCGCCATGCTGAAGTCGGGACTGAACGATCCCGCGAAACCGCTCGGCGTGTTCTTGTTCGCAGGCCCCACCGGCACCGGCAAGACCGAACTCGCCAAGGCCATCGCCGAGTATCTGTTCGGCTCGGTCGACCGCATGATCCGGCTCGACATGAGCGAGTACCAGGCGCCGGATTCAGCAATCAAGATCACCGGCGGGCCGG
>JANOJW010000562.1:0-1996 GCA_031418955.1 Hyphomicrobiales bacterium
CGACGATGCACAGACATCCAGGCAGACGCACCAAGGCATCGTGCCGCAAGAGGGCGGATTGACTCAGGGCTGCCATTGCTTGCTGGAAGGGGGGTGACGGTGGCAATCGGTAGGGCTTGGTTGCATGAGGCGCCGAGCACATCAGCGCGACACCGTGGGACGACCGACGAGGGGACGACCGACGAGCGCCCAGTCATGGCGAATGGTATTGGACGGACCGGCCGGCCGAGTTGCCGGCTCAATCCTGCCTTGCGACGGCACGCCTGATGGACGAGTTGCTGACACGATAGGACGCGAGTATGCGTATTGCAGTCATCGGCGCCAACGGACAGGTCGCCTCGGAGGTAGCCCTGCTGCTCCGTGCCCGGCCCGAAGTCGAGCTGCGCCCCCTCGTGCGCTCACGTGGCGGCTCGGCGTTCCTGCGCTACCACGGCATCCCCGTCGCCCATGTGGCGATCACGTCTCCGGCAGCCCAGGCCGCGATGACGGGCTGCGACGTGATCGCCAACTTCGCCCTGGCTGGGGGCACACCGGCAGCGGCCAAAACCAGCAACGACGCCATCATCCGCGCCACGTTCGACCAGTCACCCCCGAATTCGACCGTTGTTTTCTTCTCGACGGCGGCAGTCTTTGGTCAATGGGACAGCCGGGGCACGCGCCGCACCTCGGCTTACGGCGATTTGAAGCTCGGCAACGAGGCCTTGGTCGCCGAGCTGGCCAAAGCGCAGTCGCGGAACGCCTACACGCTCCGGCTCGGCCACGTCTGCGGACCCCATCAGGGCATCACGGGCAGCATCCGCAGCGAGATCCTCACACCGCCAGTCCTGCTGCCGGACCCCGATCGGGCGGCGAACGTGACCTACACGACCGCCATCGCGGAGGCGCTGCTCGCCATCGGCGCGGGCCGGGCCGGGCCGCCCGGGCGCTACGATCTGTTCAACCAACCCCAATGGACCTGGCGGGAGGTCTACGAATGGGAGGCCCAGGCTGCGGGCCGGCCGGCCGAGCTCGTGGCCATCGACGGCGGTGGCGGCAACGCCGGCCACCTCGGCACGCGCGTCCGGCACGCGGCCTTCCGCACCATCGGCAGGCTCGGCTTGCGCGACCGCCTCATGCGGCTCGCCGCAAAAATGCCGGCCGCCATCAACGAGACGGCGCGGGCGGAGTACTATGTGAACCAGGCCCGCGGCGAGATTGCGGGCTTGTCGAGCCCCGCGAGCGTGCGTAACACCGCCGCCTACTGGCCGGCGATCGAGCCTGTCGCGCTCGGCGGCCTGCGCACGACGCGAGACCTGATGACCTCGCGTGAGTTCGAGCGCCCTGACGTTGCCCACCCGCGCTGGCCAACGGACTTGGCGTTTCCCGCCAAGTCAGGCATGGACTGAGGACCATCTCTGGAGTGTGGACTGATCAGCGAAATTTCGCGTGCTTGCTTGATGAAGTGAAGGCATCCATGCTTTCTAGCGTCGAATCTGCCTCTCGCGCGCCCAACACGGGGCAGACGGCACCCCAGAAGGCGAGCTGAAGGAGTATGATGAATGGCGCGCCTCTATGACAGCCGCAAGCGCATCCTGGTGACGGGCGGGGCGGGCTTCCTCGGCTCCCACCTCATCGGCCGGCTGCTCGAACAGGGCCACGAGGTGTTGTGTGTCGACAACCTCTTCACCGGCACCAAGCGCAACATCGACAGGTTTCACAACCACTCGATGTTCGAGTTCCTGCGCCACGATGTGACGTTCCCGCTGTTTGTTGAAGTCGACGAGATCTACAATCTCGCTTGCCCCGCTTCGCCCATCCACTACCAGCACGATCCCGTCCAGACGACCAAGACCTCGGTGCACGGCGCCATCAACATGCTGGGCCTTGCCAAGCGTTTGAAGTGCAAGATCCTGCAGGCCTCGACCAGCGAGGTCTATGGCGATCCGGTGGAGCATCCGCAGAAAGAGACCTACTGGGGCAACGTCAACCCGATCGGGCCGCGCTCGTGCTACGATGA
>JANOJW010000563.1:0-3132 GCA_031418955.1 Hyphomicrobiales bacterium
GGCGGATTGACTCGGGAGGATTCACGGCGAGCGCGCGCCAGGCTATCCGTGTCGGATGATCGACACGCGAGCGATTCGGCTGCGGTGGGAAGCGGACGGCTCGAAGCGGGACGAGCGCGGCAAGCGTTTGTTCGCGGCAAGCGAGGCGCGGGCCGCGGGGTGGGGCGGCGTCGCCGCCGTGGCCGAGATCACCGGGCTCGCACGGTCACGGATCATTCGAGGACTGAAAGACATCGACGCGCCGGCGTTGGAGCCCGGCCGTGTTCGTCGTGCGGGCGGTGGGCGCCATGAAATCACCGCGACCGACGACACGCTGGTCCCGGATTTGAAGCGGCTCGTCGAGCCGGCGACCATGGGCGATCCGATGCGCCCGCTGATGTGGAACTCGAAGAGCCATGCGAAGCTGGCCAGGGAGCTCAACGCCGGTGGTCATGAGGTGAGCCCGAACACCGTCGGCAGGCTGCTCGTCGACGAACTCGAGTACTCCCGGCAGGTCAATCGCAAGACGCTCGAGGGCACGAGCCATCCCGATCGCAACGCCCAATTCGAGCACATCAACGCGCAGGTGACTGCCGCCCAGGCCGCCGGCCAGCCGGTCATCTCGGTCGACACCAAGAAGAAGGAGCTGATCGGCAACTTCAAGAACGGCGGCTCTGACTATCGGCCCAAAGGCGATCCGGAGGACGTGAACGTGCACGACTTCAAGGACAAGGAGCTGGGCAAGGTGGTGCCGCACGGCGTCTACGATCCAACCGCCAATGCCGGGTGGGTGAGCCTCGGCATCAATCACGACACCGCCGAGTTCGCGGTCCAGTCGATCCGCACATGGCTCCATCGCATCGGGCGGCGGCGCTACCCGGGCATGCGTGAGCTGATGATCACGGCCGATTGCGGCGGCTCCAACAGCTCCCGCGCCCGGCTGTGGAAGGTCGAGCTGCAGAAGCTCGCCGACGAGACGCAGATGCCGATCAAGGTCTGCCACTACCCGCCGGGCACCTCCAAATGGAACAAGATCGAGCACCGTCTGTTCTGCCACATCACCCAGAACTGGCGCGGCCGGCCGCTCGAGAGCCGTGCCGCCGTCGTCGAGCTGATCGCCGCGACAACGACCCAAGCCGGGCTCAAGGTGGAGTGTGCGCTCGACACGCGGACCTACGAGAAGGGCATCAAGGTCAGCGACGCCGAGATGGCTGCTCTCGACATCCGCGGCGACACGTTCCATCCCGACTGGAACTACACAGTCCATCCGCGACCAACGGAATTGTAGCAGTTATTTTTGCGGTTCGCCTTATGATCCGAGGATACATATCGGTGAACCCGTCTTCCCCCACCAGCGCCAATAAGGACGCACGCTGCTCGTGGCACGCGGTATGGCGTGGCTCGTTGCCTACACCGGGCTGATCACATGCTGGTTCTCGCTCCGACGGGGCTCAAGCCCCGACGTAGGCGGCCAGGATCGCAGCGGTGGATGCCACCAGGCGCCGATCCGTCCAGCATCGAGCATGCCGCGCCACACGACAAGGGCGTCGCATACGGTGCTCGATCGCAGGTCGTTGCCGAGCGCACCTTGGGCAAAGCCCGACACCAGGAAATTCACCCCCGTGCGTAACTGAGCGACGCATACCGCTTGCTATTTCACGCTCGCGCGCTCGAGTCCGGTCTTTTGCGCCTCGAGTGCAACCAGTTTCGTCCTGAGCTGCGCGATCTCCTTGTTGATGGCGCGCAATTCGGCCTGAGATTTCTTGCTCGCCAGATGGTCTGGACCAAATTGTGCGGCTATATCGGCTATATATATTGTTCAAGCTGGCTTCTGAGAATCCTGAAATACGGGTTGCCCCACACCGATCCTTCGCGGAACTCGAGCTTGCCGGCTTTGATCCCCTCGACGATGAACTCGCGTGTCACCCCGTATTCCTTCTGAGCCGTCACGTCGCTCAGGACAGCGCCCTTGCGAGTCCATTCACCGTGTTCGGCCATATCGGTGCTCCTCAAAGCTCTTGGGCCACGTCACCGACATCGCTTCCCGACTTCGAGCCGGCGTCCGCAGCCGACGCGACCAGGCCGGCTGCGATGGCCGCCATATCGACCGGCACCAGCTCATTGCCTTCATCCCTTGCGAGCTGCGCGAGCTTTCCCTGCATGGCATCGAAGAAGCGGCCCTTGACGCAGGGCTGGACCTGAGCTTGGCAGATCGCGCCGAGCAGCCTGCCGGCCGCTTGTGCGACCGGGGACGTTCCAGCAGCACGGCCGCCCGCCAGCTCTGTGCATTGTCGCAGCGCAGCGGCATCGCACAGAAACAGCGTGAGCGGCCGCCCCTGCAATTGCAGCATGAACAGCTGGGCGAGCGCCCAGACGACCGATTGCAACGGGTTATCGTGCAGGGATCGATCGATGAAGTAGCTCTCGCTCGCCGGCGACAGCGCTTTGACACCGTGGCGGGCGTCCACCTTGAGCTTGTACCCGCCGACAGTCCCTCGGGCGGCGCGGACCTGCCCGATGGTGAGAGCGGTGCCGGCGATGTTGTCGAGGGAGTCGAAATGCGCGCGAATACGCCGCCGCTTGGTGCGGAACTGCTTCAGCTGATGCTCGGACATGAAGCCGGCCAGGCACCCGGCGATCGATTGTGCCTCCGCGTCCGCCTCGGGCATGTAGTTGTCCCTCAAGCCGCCCGAGGCGACCGGCAGACGTTTGTCCGTGACGGCAACACCGGGCAGCTTGCGATCGGTCAAGCCGCCTGCCGGCAGCGGTGCAAAAGATCGAAACCCCCGGCCGATCGCCAAGTTGTGCAAGACCCGATCCCGGGTCAGCAGCGCGGTGCCTTGATCCAGCAGCTTGTCGAGGATCTCGATATCCGGGATGCCCGGATGCCGAGCGGCCAGCATCACGACCTCGACCGGACGACCATCGAGCAGCTGCGTCAATTGCTCGACCAGTGGCGATGCCGGCCCGACGCACTCGTCGACGACGATGCGCTCGATCGTCATGCTTCGGCATGGGCTCGAGCCTCTTGGAGTTCCTAGCGGCGGATCGTGATGGTGGACACGGGGTGGCGAGCTATGGCGCGTCAATCTGGGTGAGACGGGCGGCGGCGATCGGAATGGGATGCGGCGGCCGGTAGCGGCATGAAGATCG
>JANOJW010000564.1:0-3135 GCA_031418955.1 Hyphomicrobiales bacterium
GCCTTCGACCTGAAGATCGGGCCGTTCGAACCGGAGCACGCGGGCAAGATGGACTTCTACCTCAACCTGCTCAACGCGCAGCAGCGCGCGCCGGACGACCAGCCGTCGATCGGGATCATCCTGTGCGCCGAGAAGGACGACGTCGAGGTGGAGTTCGCCCTGAAGACGAAGGCCAACCCGATCGGGGTGGCCGAGTACCAATTGCAGGCGCGCCTGCCTGCAGAGTTCAAGGGTCGACTGCCGACCGCGCGGCAGCTCGCCAACGCGGTGCGCGGCGTGCTGCCGAGCCGGAGATAGCCATGCAGAAGAAGACCAGCAAGAACCCGAAGACCGTCGAGGCGCTGACGCACGACGAGGCGAAGCGACGGAACATCCCGACGGCGGAGTTTCAGTCGGTGCTGAAGCCGGAGGAGTGCAAGCCGGTGGAGCTGCGCTACCCACGCAACAAGGACCTCGACCCGCAATTGGTCTGGCGCGGCAAGGACGAACAGGACTGGAGCGACCTGGTCGTGCACGCGCCGCCGCTCTACATCCAGGAGAAGGTGCAACCCAAGGTGCTGATCGACGACCTGCTGAAGCAGACGGCGGAGGCGAAGAAGGCGGCGGACAGGGCGACGGGCAAGAAGCAGCAGCTCGATCTGTTCGGCGACTTCAACGGTCTGCCCAAGGACGCGGACAAGACCGACTTCTACCAGCACGACCAGAACTGGTCGAACCGCATGATCCTCGGCGACTCGCTGCAGGTGATGGCGAGTCTGGCGGAGCGCGAGGGGCTGCGGGGGAAGGTGCAGTGCATCTACTTCGACCCGCCGTACGGCATCAAGTTCAACAGCAACTTCCAGTGGAGCACGACGAGTCGCGACGTGAAGGACGGCAACGCAGGGCACATCACGCGCGAGCCGGAACAGGTGAAGGCGTTTCGCGACACGTGGCGCGATGGGATTCACAGCTACCTCACCTACCTGCGGGATCGGCTCACTGTTGCTCGCGACCTGCTCCACGAATCCGGCTCGATCTTCGTGCAGATCGGCGATGAGAATGTTCACCGCGTCCGCGCGGTGATGGACGAGATCTTCGGCGACGAAAACTTCGTGTCTCTGATTGCCTTCAAGAAGACGAGCAGCGCGTCGAGCGAACTGCTAGCCGGAGTGTGTGACTACTTGGTGTGGTTTGCAAAAGCGAGATCCAGCATGAAGTATCGCGCCTTGTACTACGAGAAGACTGCGACCGGACGAGGGGGCGAGCAATACAACTTGGCAATGCTCCCCGACGGGAGTGTCAGGTCCGCCAAGGATGCCGACGAATCTACAGAAGGCGTGCGACTCTTCCGACATAGCCCGCTAACGAGCCAGAGGCCCCCTGGTGACTTCCCCATCATGCTCAATGGGCGTGTCTTCAATCCCAAGACAGGGTACTGGAAGACTGGAGAGCCCGGTATCAGCAAGCTGAAGAGGGCCGGTCGCTTGATGGCATTCGGCAATACACTCGAATACGTGCGCTACCTGAATGACTTCCCAGCAATCCCAATGGCGAATGTTTGGGAGGACACGGTCACGTCAGGCTTCGCCGATCCCAAAGTCTATGTAGTGCAGACGGCCACTAAGATCCTTCAGCGCTGCTTGCTGATGTGCACCGATCCCGGCGATCTTGTGCTCGACCCAACATGCGGCTCTGGGACGTGCGCCTATGCGGCCGAACAATGGGGACGTCGGTGGATCACGATCGACACTTCGCGCGTGGCGCTGGCGTTGGCTCGCGCCCGCATCATGGGTGCTCGGTATCCGTTCTACCTGCTGGCTGATTCTTGCGAGGGTCAACGCAAGGAAGCCGAGGTCAACGGTGCAGTGCCGAGTTCTCAACCGACGCATGGCAACGTTCGGCACGGCTTCGTCAACGAACGCGTGCCGCACATCACGCTCAAGTCGATTGCCAACGACGCAGAGATCGACGTCATCTGGGAGAAGTGGCAGGCGAAACTGGAGCCGTTGCGCCAGTCGCTCAACATCGCACTCAAGAACGCCTGGCAGGAGTGGGAGATCACGCGCGAGGCCGATTCCAAGTGGCCCGATGCCACGAAGAAGCTGCACGCCTCCTGGTGGCAAGCCCGCATCGCCCGCCAGAAGGAGATCGACGCCTCGATCGCCGCCAAGGCCGAGTTCGAGTTCCTCTACGACAAGCCCTACGAGGACAAGAAGACGGTCCGCGTCGCCGGCCCGTTCACCGTCGAGAGCCTGAGCCCGCACCGCATGCTCGGCGTCGACGAGAACGACGAACTGATCGACACCGTGAAGGAGACCAGCCCCGAGTACACCGCCAAGCAGACCTTCCCGCAGATGATCCTGGAGAACCTCAAGACCGCCGGGGTCCAGCAGGCGCACAAAGCGGACCGCATGACCTTCACCGCCATGACGCCGTGGCCCGGCGACATGGTCTGCGGCGAGGGCCGCTACCTGGAAGGCCCAAACCCCGAGAGCGGAGTCGAGAAGCGCGCCGCCATCTTCATCGGTCCCGAGTTCGGCACCGTGCAACGCGCCGACCTCGTCGAGGCCGCGCGCGAGGCCGCCGATGCCGGGTTCGACGTGCTGGTCGCCTGCGCGTTCAACTACGAGGCCCACACCACCGAGTTCGCCAAGCTCGGCAAGCTCCCCGTGCTCAAGGCCCGCATGAACGCGGACCTGCACATGGCCGAGGACCTCAAGAACACCGGCAAGGGCAACCTGTTCGTGATCTTCGGCGAGCCCGACATCACGCTGCTGACGGAGAAGGACGGCAGGATGCGCGTGAAGGTGAACGGCGTCGACGTGTTCAAGCCACAGACCGGCGAGGTCGTCAGCGACGGCGCCGACGGCATCGCCTGCTGGTTCGTCGACACCGACTACAACGAGGAGAGCTTCTTCGTCCGCCACGCCTACTTCCTCGGCGCCAACGATCCCTACAGCGCGCTCAAGACGACGCTGAAAGCCGAGATCAACGCCGAAGCCTGGGCCACGCTCAACAGCGACACATCACGGCCCTTCGAGAAGCCGAAGTCCGGCCGCATCGCGGTGAAGGTGATCAACCACCTGGGGGATGAGGTGATGAAGGTGTTCCGTGTTTAGCGCAGCAAGTGTTTCAGCCATGCCACGCGGATTGCGG
>JANOJW010000565.1:0-6033 GCA_031418955.1 Hyphomicrobiales bacterium
AGCAGCAGCATCTCGCCCCGGATCGCGCCCTCGATGCCGGTCTGTCGGGCGAGCCCGCGGGCGTCGGCGCAACCGCGCTGGGTGTCGCCGGCGCCGACACGCGCCCGCGTCGCCAGCGCTGCCCGGAGCGGGTCGCCACCGGCGGTCCCGGCCTTTTCGGCATCGAGCCGTTCGAGCAGCTCCTTGATCAATCCCGACCGATACAGCGCCTCGATCCGCAGCGCCTCGAAGCGATCACGATCGGCCGCGTTGCCGGCCGGGCCGCCCTCGGTGGTCCACAGCCGCTTCCACAGGCCATGCACGGCCGGCGAGCGGGGCGGGATGTCGAGACGTGTGACCAGGCCGTGCACGTTGCGGGCGTCCACACCTTGCCAGAGCTCGGACGGCCGGCCGGTCGCATCGGTGGTGGCGATCGGCTGCAATTCACTGCGCTCGACCGTCCGCTCGGTCTCGGCCGGCACCACCGTCGGGGTGCGCGGTCCATCGCGGTCGAGCGGCTGGCGTCCAGCCTCGCGCGGAGGCGGTCCAGGGGGCGTGAATTCAGGCCCGACAGGGGAACCGCCCTGAGGTCCACGCCACGGTGCCGCGCCGACCCCTTCCATGGGCGGCAGCGAGGGCGGCGGCGAGGGCACATCTTGCTGCTTGGCGGCAGCCGGGCGGCGTGGGCGCGCTTCGTCCTTCTGCTTGAACGGATCCCAGCCGTCGGTCGCCTGGGCGGCATTCCCGGCCAGCGACAGGAGCGAGACGCCGACGAGCAGCGCGGAACGAAGCCGGCACAGTGTGAGCTTGGGCATGGTCAGGAGCCGCGTCCTTGGACGATCAACGCCGGACCTTGACGCCCGGCACGGGGTGGCTCACCTCCGTCGGCTGCGGCTCGAAGAACTCCGACAGCACATAGAGGCCGCCAAAGGTGACGCCGGCCAGCAGGCCGACGACGAACAGGAACCGGAACAGACTTGGCATGTGACGAACCCGTGTGCGTTTGGTATTTCCGCTTATTGACGCCATTATGACCCGGCTGATGCCGGTTCCCAAATCCGACCATCGTCGCCTTGAGATGAGAAATGAGCACGGGCCTGCAACCCGCTGAACTGGAAGACCAGACGCTATCGACCGCCGAGAGCCGTGCCGCCGGGCTCCGGGCTCGGCCGGCGTGCGGGGACGCGCGATGAGTCGCCCTGGTCCCAAACGCGAGGTCCCCGGCAATGCCGAGGCGATCGCGGCCGTCCGCCAATACCTCGGGGCGCGATCGCTGGTCATGGTCGGACTGATGGGGTGCGGCAAATCCTCGATCGGACGCCGGCTCGCCGTGCGGTTGTGCCTGCCCTTCGTGGACGCCGACGACGAGATCGAGGAAGCCGCCGACAAGACCATCCCCGAGATCTTCACGGCCCACGGCGAGGCCTATTTCCGGGACGGCGAGCGCCGGGTGATTCGGCGGCTGCTCGACGGCGGACCGCAGGTGCTGGCGACCGGCGGCGGCGCCTATATGAGCGAGGAGACCCGCGCCAATGTCCGCAGCGCGGGCATCTCGATCTGGCTCAGGGCCGAGCTGCCCTTGCTGATGCGCCGCGTCATGAAGCGGGACAACCGGCCGCTGCTCAAGACCGAGGACCCCGAGGCCACCATGCAGCGGTTCATCGAGGTGCGGTATCCGATCTATGCGCAGGCCGACCTCACCATCGAGAGCCGTGACGTGCAGCACGAGGTCATCGTCACCGAGATCGTCGAGGCGCTGGCGGGCCTGCCGGTGCTGATCGAGGGGCGGTCGAACGATGGGCGTATGCCGCCGGACGAGGGAGCCGCCTGACATGGCCGACGACCAATCCCCCAGCGTTCCCCGCCCGCAGGCCGTCGTCCCGGTCGCGCTCGGTGCGCGCAGCTACGACGTGCTGATCGGCCCGGGCCTGTTGCCGCAGGCAGCCGACCTGATCGCCAAGCGCTTGGGTAGCGCCCGCGCTGCGATCATCACCGACACCAACGTCGCCGCCCGCCACCTCCAGGGGCTGGAAACCGCGCTCGAGGCCGAGCAAAGGCATCTGGGCACGCTCGCCCTCCCACCGGGCGAGGCGACCAAGGGGCTGGCTACGCTTGGTCAGGTTGCCGATTTTCTGCTCGACGCCGGCGTCGAGCGCGGCGACCTCGTGATCGCGCTGGGCGGCGGCGTGATCGGCGATCTTGCGGGGTTCGCCTCGGCGGTGCTGCGCCGCGGCGTGCGCTTCGTGCAGATCCCGACGTCGCTGCTCGCCCAGGTCGACAGCTCGGTCGGCGGCAAGACCGGCATCAATACGCGGCACGGCAAGAACCTGCTCGGCGCCTTCCACCAGCCCAGCCTCGTCATCGCCGACACCGACGTGCTCTCGACCCTGCCGGTCCGCGAGATGCGGGCGGGCTACGCCGAGGTCGTCAAGTATGGCCTGCTCGGCGATTCAGCGTTGTACGACTGGCTCGACCGGCATTGGCGCAGCGTCCTCGGCAACGACCCCTCGGCACTGACTGAAGCCGTCGAGCGCAGCGTCGCGGCCAAGGCTGCCATCGTCGCGCGCGACGAGACCGAGACCGGCGATCGCATGCTGCTCAATCTCGGGCACACCTTTGGTCATGCGCTCGAAGCCTGGGCGGGCTTCTCCGACCGGCTGTTGCACGGCGAGGCGGTGGCGATCGGCATGGTGCAGGCGTTCCGCTTCTCGGAGAACGAGGGCCTGTGCGCGAGTGGAACCGCGGCCCGGGTCGCCCGGCATCTCGCATCGGTCGGCTTGCCGACCTATATCCGGGATATCCCCGGACCGGATCGCCCGGCTGTGGACACGCTCGTCAAACTGATGGGCCAGGACAAGAAGGTGAAGGCCGGACGGCTGACGTTCATCCTGGTGCGCGGCATCGGCGAGGCGTTCGTGACGCGCGACGTCGACATCGGGCGGCTGCGAACCTTCCTTGCCGCGGAGATCGCCGCGTGAGCCCCGAGACCGGCGATCTGTCTGAACCGACTGACGACCCGAACGGCCTGACGGAAGTGAGCCAATGTCCCTCGAAATCGGTCTGATGGTGGCGGCGATCGTGCTGCTGCTCATCCTGTCCGCCTTCTTCAACGCCAGCGAGACTGCGCTCACCGCTGCATCGCGAGCGCGCATGCACTCGCTCGAGCAGGACGGCAATGCGCGGGCATCAAGGGTCAACCGACTGCTCCGCTCGCCGGAGAGACTGATCGGCGCCGTGCTGCTGGGCAATACGCTCGTCGACGTGCTGGCAGCCACGCTTGCCGGCAACCTGGCGGTGAGCCTGATCGGCGACGTGGGCGTCGCCTATGCGACGATCATCATGACCATCCTGATCGTCATTTTCGCGGCCGTGCTGCCCAAGACCTATGCCCTTGCCTGGGCGGACCGCGTGGCGCTGCTCGTCGCCCCCGTCATGCGCGTGGTGATCTGGGTTCTGATGCCCTTCACGTTCGCTATCCAGGCCATCGTGCGGCTGCTGCTGAAGCTCACGCCGACGAAGCGGGACGACGCGCAGAACATTCTCGAGGCGCACGAGGAGATCCGCGGCACCATCGCGCTGCAGCGGCAGGAAGGCGCCGTCGCGCATGCCGATGCGGCGATGCTCGGCGGCATCCTCGATCTCAAGGACCTGCAGGTCGGCGACGTGATGGTTCATCGCATCAAGATGGAGACCGTCAACGTCGACGATCCGCCCGAACGCGTCATCGAGCAGGTGCTGGCGAGCCAGTACTCGCGCGTGCCCGTCTGGAGAGCCGAGGCCGAAAACATCGTCGGCGTGCTGCACACCAAGGACGTTCTGGCGGCCTTGTCGCGGGTTGGTTTCGATCCCAAGCGCCTCGACTTCAAGTCGATCATGGCGCAACCGTGGTTCGTGCCGGATTCGACAAGCCTCACGGACCAGCTCGGCGCCTTCCTGAAGAAGAAGGCGCAGCTCGCTCTCGTTGTCGACGAGTATGGCGAAGTGCAGGGCCTCGTCACCCTCGAGGACATCATCGAGGAGATCGTCGGCCAGATCTCCGACGAGCACGACATCGGCGAGACGCCGATCCGCCCGCAAGCCGACGGTTCCGTGGTGACCGACGGGACGGTGCCGATCCGCGACCTCAACCGAGCCATGGACTGGGACCTGCCGGACGAGGAGGCGACCACCGTCGCCGGTCTCGTCATGCACGAGGCCCAGGCGATTCCCGAGGCCGGCCAGGCCTTCAACTTCCACGGCTACCGGTTCGAGATCGCGAGGAAGCATCGCAACCGCATCACGTCGGTGCGCGTTCGCCGGGTCGAACCAAAGCCACACCACGCGACGCCGACGAGCACCGCCCCCTCGTCCTGATCGGTACGAGCGGTCAGCTGTTGGCCATGACATCACGTGGGTCTGGTCAACGGCACGGCCCGGACCTAATTCTGTTGCCGGGGAGATGGAGGTTGAGGCGATGCCGGACGTCAGCAACGAGGCGATCTTCGAGCTGCTGCGCAAGATGCGGATGGACATGGCCTTGCTGCGCGAGGATTGCCGAACGATCCGGGAGGAGATCGGCGCCGTGCGCAGCCACCTGATCGCGACCCAGCGCGACATCGCCAACAGCTACCAGCGCATCGACACGATAGAAGCGCGCGCCGACACCATCGACCGCCGACTCGAGGCGGCCAAGGTGCCGGCGTGAGGACCTCGCGCCACGCATGAGCCTCCGCTTCATCGCCAGCGCATCCGGCGCCTATGCGGTCATCACGCTCGCCGAGATGGCATCGAGCCTGGTCACGATGCCTATTCTGACGCGCTACCTGTCGCTCCGCGACTACGGCGTGATGCTGTTCATCGCCAACGGTGCGGCGCTGATCAACCTGTTGTTCGGCTACAGTCTCGCGCAGGCTCTGCCGCCGCTGTATGCGGCCGCGCAAAACGACGACGCCCGTCGCCGCGTGACGACGACGGTCACTGTGGCAACTCTCGCGGTCGCCATGCCCGTGCATTTGGCCGTTGCGCTGCTCGCACCGCGCATCGCCGTCCAGTTCCTCGGCGACGCAGCCTATGCCACGGCAATTCGCTTCGGGGCGCTCGCGTCGTTTCTCACGGCAGCATCGCTGACAGTTGCTACCATCATGCGGATGCATGAACGACACTGGACTTATTTCCGGGTGCAGTTGCCGGCCGTGATCGGCCAGCTCTGTCTCGTCATCGGTCTGATCGCAGGCCTTGGGCTGGGTCTCGAGGGCCTCTACATCGCTACCGGCTTGGCGAGCCTTGCGACTGCGCTCGTCTTTGCGCTGCTTGTCTGGGACGCACTCAAGGGTCGGATCGAGCGCGGCCTTGTCGTCGAGACCGGACGCATTGCTCTCGGCATGGTGCCATGGCAGTTGGCGACGCTGCTGACCTTGAACTGCGCCGGGTTCTTTTTCGCTCGGACTGGACGGCTCGACGAGGCGGGCCTGTTCTCGGTGGCGCTGTCGGTTTCGACATTGCTGGCAGGCCTTTCCAGTCGGTTCGGGCTGGTGTGGACCCCATTCGTGCTCAACCGGCAGTCGATGGACGGGCTGGAAGCTATTCAGCAGCGCATCTTCCGCCTGTATTCGGCCGGCCTGCTGGTGGCGACGGCCGGCGTCGCGCTGTTTGCCCGCGAGATCTTCGCGCTGCTTGCTGGTCCGGACTTCCAGCCGGGCTTCCGCTTCGTGCCGCCGCTTGCCTTCGCGTTCGCGATCTACTGCTTCGCGAACACCTTCGCGCAAGGGCTGCAGGCGCGGCAACAGACGCACCACTATGCCTGGATCGGCGCCATCACGTCGGTGGTGTTCGTTGTCGCCGCGCTGGTGCTCGCGCGCCCGTATGGCGCCTACGGCATCATCGGCGCGATGGCCGCTGGCTTCCTGACCATGCTGGTTTGCCTGCAGGTGGTGTCGCAGCGATTGATGCCCGTCGCCTACCCGTGGGCGCGCCATGCCGTCCTTTGGGCGGTGGCACTAGCGATCGTGTGGCCACTCCATCCAATGGGCATCGGCCTCGACGCGATCCTGCTCAAGGCCGCCGCGATCGCCGCGA
>JANOJW010000566.1:0-6112 GCA_031418955.1 Hyphomicrobiales bacterium
ATTTGGCCCTGGACGCGATTTCTCGACCCCTCGGCTACCCCCATAGCCTCGAGCCTGTCGACCACGCTGCACGAGCAAGCGTGAGGCTGCGCGAGGCATTCGGCACCTCAAGAAGGGCCGACCGACACCCCCTCCGCGCGCGTGATTGGTTAACGCCCTCAATTGTGGCCGTAATAACCCTTGTACCAGGCAATGAACCGATCGACGCCGACCTCGATCGGCGTCTCGGGGCGGAAGCCCACGTCCTCCACCAGTGCGTCGATGTCGGCGTAGGTATCGGGCACGTCGCCCGGCTGCAGCGGCAGGAAGTTCTTCTCAGCCTGTCGCCCGAGCGCCGTCTCGATGCACGAGATCAGGTACATCAGCTCGACCGGCTTGTTGTTGCCGATGTTGTAGAGCCGGTAGGGCGAGGCCGATGTGCCAGGGTCCGGCGCCTTGCCGCTCCAGGCGGGATTGGGAGTTGCGATCCTGTCCATCGCGCGCACCACGCCCTCGACGATGTCGTCGACATACGTGAAATCGCGCGAATGGTGGCCATGGTTGAACACGTCGATCGGCTTGCCGGCGAGGATGCGGTTGGCGAACAGGAACATCGCCATGTCGGGGCGCCCCCACGGACCATACACCGTGAAGAACCGCAGGCCCGTGGTTGGCAGCCGGTAGAGGTGCGCGTAGGAATGCGCCATCAGCTCGTTGGCCTTCTTGGTCGCCGCATACAGGCTGACCGGGTGATCGACCGAATGGTGCACCGAGAACGGCATCGCCTCGTTGGCGCCGTAGACCGAGCTCGTCGAGGCGTAGACGAGGTGCTCGACGCCGTTGTGTCGGCAGCCCTCGAGGATGTGCAGGAAGCCGGTGACGTTACTGTCGATGTAGACGTGCGGGTTGGTCGAGGCGTAGCGCACGCCGGCTTGTGCGGCGAGATGGATGACGCGCTCGGGCCGATGGGTCGTGAACACGGTTTCGATCCCCCGCCGGTCGGCGAGATCGAGCTTCTCGAAGGCGAAGGCCTTGTGCTCCCGGAGCTGGGCTAACCGCGCCTCTTTCAGACGAACGTCATAGTAGTCGTTGACGCTGTCGAGGCCGACCACGGTGTCCCCGCGCGCCAAGAGCTTCTGTGCCGTGTGAAAGCCGATGAAGCCGGCGGCGCCGGTGACCAGGATCTTCATGCGCGTCGGCCCTTCGAGTTGCCTTGAGTCAACGCCGGAATAGCGCGCCTGTGTCACAAGTCAAAGGGCCAGTTCCCTCCAGAACTCGGCAGCTACGATACATTGGTGACGGCGCGATGTTCCGCTTGCGCAGTGCAGCAATCGTTCTCACAGTCGCGCGTGGGACTGGGTCGCAAGCGGCCCGGGTTAACGGCCAGATTGGGCGTATTGCGCGACCGGGACGAGTTGGCTACGAGGGCTCGAGCTTCATGGGGCCCGCGCTGAACTCTGCCGCATCTCACAACGCGCGTTTCGATGCCGGAGCACGACATGCCGGAGCACGACCACGCCAACCGTGGAGGCGGAATGGACAACTCGACGCAAGCGCGCGGCCGGTTCGCGAGTCAATTCCGGCTCGGCGTCTCTGGACGTGCGCCGGACGCGTCCGATACGGCTTCACCCCCGCTCGTCAGCGTCTCGTTCGTGGTCAAGCTGGTGCTCGCCGCCGCCATGCTGTGGCTGCTGTTGCGCTCCATCGATGTCGGCAAGGTCGGCGCCATGCTGGCTTCGAGCGACCTCGAGCTGGTGCTTGCCTCGTGCGTCTGTCTCGCCGTCGGCGTCGCCCTCAACGCCTTGCGCTGGGCCAAGGTCATGGACGGTCTCGAGCGCCCGATCGGCAATCGCACCGCGGTCGTGGGCAGCTTCGAAGCGATGTTCTTCAACCAGATCCTGCCGACCGGCGTCGGCGGCGACGCGATCCGCACCATCCGCGCCTACGATGCGGGCGCATCGACCGGCTTTGCCGTGATGGGGGTTCTGATCGACCGCGCGCTCGGCGTGTGGTTCGTCGCCATCTGCCTGTGCATCGCGCCGCTGATCGCGACGCCGGCGATGATCGAGGCACCCGCCTTTCGCGTCCTGGCGCTGACGGCGGCCCTCGTCGTGCTCGGCGGCGTCGCCACCACCATCGTCGGCGCGCTGATCAAGACCACGTGGCTCCCCTCCTGGGCCGTGCCGCTGTGCGCGCTCGTGCAATCGTTCTCGCAGGTCACCCGCACGCGGGAAGCCATGACGCAGATCCTGTCGGCATTGTTCCTCTCCAACATCGCGACCATCGCATCCTTTGCGCTGTGCGCGCGCGCGCTCGGCATTCACACGACCTGGTGGGACGCGACGGTCATCCTGCAAGGCATGGCGATGGCGTCGATCCTGCCCGTGTCGATCGGCGGCTGGGGCGTGCGGGAGGGCGCCGCGATCGTGTTGTTTTCCAGCATCGGCGTCGGCGCCAGCGCGGCTGCCGCGGTCTCGATCCTGTTCGGGCTCGTGCTGACCGCGATCGGCCTGGTCGGCGCGATGGTCTGGCTGGCGAGCCGATACCGGCGCTTTGGCGGCCTATCGGCGCCGGACCCCTCGAGGCAGACGGTGAAATGAACGACCTGACGAACGACACGGCGGCAGCGCCCATGCTGCGCCCGCCGATGACGCACCGCAAGCGCGCCTTCCTCGAGAACGCCGAGCGCATGGCGGCTGAGCGCGCGCAGTGGATCGCGCGTAACTCGGGCTACTACGGCGACGACCGCCGCTACATGCGCTACCTCGTGCCGAAGGGCATGCGGGTGCTCGATCTGGGCTGCGGCACGGGCGATCTGCTCGCCGCCCTCGAGCCCGCCCAGGGCGTCGGCGTCGACCTCTCCCCGCGCATGGTCGAGGAGGCGAAGAAGTCCCACCCCGGCCTCGAGTTCGTCGTCGGCGACGCCGAGGATCCGAGCGTACTCGCCGGCCTCGCGGGTCCTTTCGACTACATCGTGATCTCCGACACCATCGGCATGTTCGAGGACATCGAGGTGGCGCTGAAGGGTCTGCATCACCTGTGCACGGCCGACACGCGCATCGTGATCGCCTACTACTCGCCGGCCTGGGAGCCGTTGATCAATCTGGGCACCAGGCTCGGCCGGCGCATGCCGCAGCCGCAGCCCAACCTGCTCTCGAAGACCGATTTCCTCAACATCCTCGATCTCGCCGAGTTCGAGCCGATCCGCATCGAGCAGCGCCAGCTCGTGCCCTTCAGCCTGCTTGGTGTCGGCCGGCTGATCAACCGCTTCATCGCGCCGCTGCCGGGCATCCGCGCGCTGTGCCTGCGAACCTACGTCGTCGCGCGCCCGCTGTCGGCCCGCCGCGCCAGCAACCCGAGCACCAGCATCATCATTCCGTGCCGCAACGAGAAGGGCAACATCGAGCGCGCCATCACCGAGATGCCGAAGTTCGGCGGGCATCAGGAGATCATCTTCGTCGAGGGCAACTCGAAGGACGACACGCTCGCCGAATGCCATCGCGTCAGGCAAGCCTACGCGCACCTGTGGGACATCAAGGTGATGAAGCAGGACGGGAAGGGCAAAGGCGACGCCGTGCGCAAGGGGTTCGCTGCCGCCAGCGGCGACATCCTGATGATCCTCGACGCCGACCTCACCATGCCGCCGTCCGCACTGCCCAAGTTCTACGACGCCATCGCCCGCAACAAGGGCGAGTTCGTCAACGGCACCCGCCTCGTCTATCCGATGGAAACCGAGGCGATGCGGTTCCTCAACACCATCGCCAACCGCGTCTTCGCCGCCGCCTTCTCCTACCTCCTCAACCAGCGCTTCACCGATACGCTGTGCGGCACCAAGGTGCTGCGCCGCACCGATTACGAACGCATCGTCGCCAACCGCAGTTACTTCGGCGACTTCGACCCGTTCGGCGATTTCGATCTGATCTTCGGCGCCGCCAAGCAGAACCTGCGCATCGTCGAGGTGCCGATCCACTACAAGGCGCGCACCTACGGCGAGACCCAGATCTCGCGCTTCCGCGATGGCTGGCTGCTCATCCGCATGGTCATGTTCGCGTTCAAGAAGCTGAAGGCGATCTGAGTTATGAGTGCCCCCGCCGCATCCACCGACCAGATGCTGAACCAGCATCGCCGGATCTGGGAGCAGAAGCCGGCGTTGCGGGCGATCTACTCGGACTTCCACAAGCGGCTCGAGGCCTCCTGCCCGCCGGGCAAGCTGCTCGATATCGGCGGCGGCTCGGCCCACTTCAAGGACTACCGCCCCGAGGTCGTCTCCCTCGACATCCTCCCCTTCCCCGGCATCGACGTCGTCGCCGACGCCCACGACATGCCGTTCGAAAGGGGCGAGTTTTCCGGCATCGTCATGCTCGACGTGCTGCATCACCTGCAGCGGCCCGTGGTGTTCATGCGCGAGGCCGCCCGCGTCTTGAAGCCTGGCGGCCGCCTCGCCATGATCGAACCCGGCATGAGCACAGTTGCGAAAGTCGTCTACGACAAGGTTCACCAGGAGCCGGTGATCATGACGGCCGACCCGTTCGCCGAGCAGCTGGCGCAGTCGGGCGATGATCCCTGGGACAGCAATCAGGCGATCCCGTCGCTGATGTTCGGCTCGGCGGAGGCGCGCACCAAACTCGAACAGCTGGTGCCCGAGCTGCGCGTCGTGTCGGTGCGCTGGCTGAGCCTGTTTGCCTATCCGCTGTCGGGCGGCTTCAAGCCCTGGTGCCTGTGGCCATCGTCGCTGGTGTCGCCGATGCTTCGCCTCGAGGACGCGCTGCTGCCCGCGCTCGGGCCCCTGCTCGGCTTCCGGACCTTCGTTGTTCTGGAGCGGCGATGACAGTCCCGGTCGCGCCCGCGCTGGTGACGACCGTGGCGTCGCGCCCTCTCGAGTCGTGGACGCTGTTCAAGATCATGGAGCGACAACACAAGCCGTCCCCCGATTGAATCGTAACCGAAAATCCATGGTTTTCCGCCGGCGGTCTGGACAAGTCCCGGTCGCTGCTCATAGAAGCCGATTACGCCGACAGGGTCCAAGCCGCCGCCAGCCGTCGCCACGCTCAACCCGCCACAGGACACGCGCAATGCGCTTCTCGCTCGCTGGACAACGCGTTTGCGTGCTGGGCTCGGCCGGTATGGTCGGCTCCGCGATCGTCCGCCGCCTGAACGCCGAGCAGCCGGCCGCCATTCTGACGCCCGGCCGGCGCGAGGCGGATCTCACCTCGCAGGCAGCCGTCCATACCTGGATGGAGAACAACCGCCCCGACGTCGTGGTGATCGCGGCGGCGAAGGTCGGCGGCATTCTCGCCAACTCCACCTACCCCGTGGATTTCCTCTACGAGAACATCATGATCGCCGCCAACGCGATCCATGCGGCCCATGCGGTGGGCGTCAAGAAGCTGCTGTTCCTCGGCTCGTCGTGCATCTATCCCCGCAATGCCCCGCAACCGATGTCGGAGGACGCCCTGCTGACTGGCTCGCTGGAGCCCACCAACGAATGGTACGCCATCGCCAAGATCGCCGGCATCAAGCTGTGCCAAGCTTATCGCGTGCAGCACAAGGCCGACTTCATCTCCTGCCAGCCGACCAACCTCTACGGCCCCGGCGACTACTTCGACCTGAAAAACTCGCACGTCCTCCCGGCCCTGCTGCGCAAGGCGCACGAGGCCAAGCTCGCCAACGCGGCGCGCATGGACGTGTGGGGTACGGGCACGCCGCGGCGCGAGTTCCTGCACGTCGACGATATGGCAGACGCCTGCGTGTTCCTGCTGCAGACCTTCAGCGGGCCCGAGCCGATCAACGTCGGCTGGGGCGAGGACATCGCGATCGGCGAGGTCGCGAAACTGATCACCAAGACCGTCGGCTTCAAGGGCAGCCTGTCCTTCGACGCCTCCAAGCCCGACGGCATGCCGAGGAAGCTGCTCGACACGACGCGCATCAACACGCTCGGCTGGCGGCCGAAGATCGGTCTCGAGGCGGGGCTTGCGAGCTATTACCGCTGGTTCCTCGAGAACGAGGGCCGCTATCGCGCCTGAGGGTGCGCTTTGATACACGCGTGCCGGCCGACGTCAGGCCCGGCCAGGGAGATTTCGACCACATGACCAACAAGAAGACCAACAAGACCGCGCTCATCACCGGTGTGACC
>JANOJW010000567.1:0-6229 GCA_031418955.1 Hyphomicrobiales bacterium
AGATGATCTCGGTCACCGGCCTCAAAGGTGCGGCGGGCGACAAGGCGCTCAATCCGCAGAAGTACGCCGAGCGCATCGCCAATCAGTTCAAGCAGGGCTGCTCGTCGGGGTATCTGGCAAAACCGCTCGGCGCCTCCAAGATCGAGGGCCAAGACGCGTTCGCCACCATCGTCACGTGCAGCACAGCCAAGTCAGCATCCGGCGACCGCAGCGAGACAGCCGTGATCCTCGCGATCAAGGGCCGGGCCGACTACTACACGATCCAATGGGCCGAGCGCGGTACCGCCGCCAAGCAGGCACCGCCCATCGACGAAGCGACCTGGACGGAACGGCTGAAGCTGATCGGCCCGGTCCGTGTGTGCCCGATCGTCGAGGGCGAGGCAGCGCCGTACGCAAGTTGCCTCAAGTCCTGACCGCCCGGCGACTTGACGCCGTATCGCAGGCGAGCTATCCCCGCATCAATGTCGCGAAAATGTCACAGTTTCGCGCTTGATTGTTGTCGGATTGCGCCATGCCGCAATTTGACCCGTCCCGGGAGCTGTTCGGCTCGCGGAGATGCAACCGCAACGCGAGACGCCGCTTGGAGCTACAGACCTCCGTTCAGCGCTGGCGCGCCTCCATCCAGGGGGCCTGGACAGCCCTGGCCGGCAGCGCCAGCCAGCTCGGATCGCGGTTGCGGCGGGGCTCGTCCGACGAGGCGGCGACGCTGGGTCGGGATCCCGCCGACGACGCCTTGCCAGGAGCCACCGACCGGTCGTTCTGGATCGGCCTCGTGTTCGTGGTGCTGTCTCTGGTCTCGGGGTTGGCCACCTACCTGATCCTCACCGGGCTGACGCCGATCGCGCCGCGCAACGACGTCGTCACGCTGGTGCTGGCGATCAACATCCTGCTGATCCTGGCGATGATCACGGTGCTCGCCGTGCAGGCGATCGGGCTCTGGCGTGCCTGGCAGCGCAAGGTCGCCGGCGCGCGCATCCACATCCGCATCGTGCTGCTGTTCACGGGGATCGCCGCGCTGCCAGCGCTGCTGCTGGCGCTAGCGGCCTCGACCAGCTTCTCGCGCTCGATCGACAACTGGTTCTCGGCGCGCACGCGCACGATCGTGGCTGGTTCGCTCGAGGTGGCGCAAGCCTATCTCGAGGAGCACGGCCAGGTGATCCGCTCCGACGTCGTCAACATGGGCAAGGATCTCGACGATCTCGCCGATCGCTTGAAGGGTGCGACCATCGACGGCGCCGAGCTGCAGAACCTGATCATGGCGCAGACCGGCTTGCGCGATCTGTCGCTCGCGGCCGTCATCGACGGTCGGGGCACCATCATCGTCCAGAGCATCGCCGATACGCGCGTGCGCTATGCCGTGCCGGGCCCCGCGGTCATGACGCAGGCCGAGGCGGGCCAGGTTCCCCTGATGCTGGCGACTGACAATCACCGGGTCGCAGCCGTCGCCCGTCTCGAGCGGTTTCCGGGGCGCTTCCTGTATGCCGCGCGTGCGGTGAACCCGAAGGTCGTCGGCCAGCTGATGCGCACCGAGGAGGCCGTGGAAGAGTACGAGCGGCTGCGGCGCGGACGCGGCGGCCCCAAGCTCGCGCACGCGGTGATGTACTTCATGATTGCGCTGACGGGCGTGCTGGCGGCGATTTGGGTGGGCTTATGGTTCGCGCGGCATCTGGTGGCGCCGATCCGCCGGCTGATCGGGGCCGCGCAACGCGTGGCGCGCGGCGACCTCTCGGTCGAGCTGCCGCTGTTGCGCGGGGAGGGCGATCTGCGCCGCCTGTCGCGCGATTTCAACCACATGACCAAGCAGATCGCGCAGCAGAGAAACGAGCTCGTCTCCAAGAACGCGCTGCTCGAGGATCACTCGCGCTTCATCGAGGCGGTCATGTCGGGCGTGTCGGCCGGCGTGATCGGGCTCGACGCGGACGGGCGCATCCGGCTGGTCAACCCGTCGGCGGAGCGGCTGCTGGGCATCGCCAAGGGGGGCATCGTCGGCAAGCGGTTGGACGAGGCGTTACCCGAGCTCGCGGCGGTCGCGGATGCGGAGCCAGAGGCCGGCTTGAAACCGCGCAGCCAGGCGCAGATCTCCATTCCAGTCGCCGGCGAGGAGCGCAGTTTCGCCGTCCGTGTCACGCGCGAGCAGGCCTCGGGCGACGCACAGGGCAGCGTCGTCACCTTCGACGACATCACCGAGCTCGTCTCCGCGCAACGCGCGTCGGCCTGGGGTGACGTCGCCCGCCGCATCGCGCACGAGATCAAGAACCCGTTGACGCCGATCCAGCTCTCGGCCGAGCGCATCAAGCGCAAGTACGGCGCCGCCATCCAGACCGACCGCGAGACCTTCGACAAGCTCACCGACACGATCGTGCGCCAGGTCGGCGACATCAAGAAGATGGTCGACGAGTTCGCCTCCTTCGCGCGGGTGCCGAAGCCCGAGATGGCGTCGAGCGACATCCGCGAGCCGGTGCAGGAGGCGATGATCCTGTTTCGCGAGAGCCACCCCGCGATCGACTACCGGATGGCGCTGCCTGGAGCCCCGCTGATGGTGTCGTGCGATGCGCGGCTGATCACGCAGGCGTTGAACAATCTAGTGAAGAACGCCACCGAATCGATCGAGACAGCGAGCGACGCAGCCGATAAGCCTGACGGCTGGAAGGGCCTGATCGAAGCGCGCGTGACCGCGCACGCCGACCGTGTCGAGATCGAGGTGATCGACAACGGGCTCGGGCTGCCTAAACAACAGCGGGCGCGGTTGCTCGAGCCTTACGTGACGACGAAGGGAAGCAAGGGCACGGGCCTCGGGCTTGCCATCGTCCAGAAGATCGTCGAGCAGCACGGGGGCCGCCTGGCGCTCGAGGATGCACCGGTGACCGCCACCCACCCGCGCGGTGCGCTCGTGCGCATCTCGCTGCCGACGCGGGCGCGCAAGCCAGCCGACGACACCATCGACGCGACCCGCCCCGCGCGGGAAGCGCTGAGCAAGTTCGCATGACGCAATGAACCACGACGATACCAAACACGACGATACGAAACTTCCGGGAGCCATTCGATGCCGTCTGACATCCTGATCGTAGACGACGAGGCCGACATCCGGGACCTCATCTCGGGGATCCTCGAGGACGAGGGCCATCGTCCACGCACAGCCCGCGACGCCGACGAGGCGCTGAAGGCGATCGAGGAGCGGCGACCTCACCTCGTCGTGCTCGACATCTGGCTGCAGGGAAGCCGCCTCGACGGCCTCGAGGTGCTCTCGCACATCAAGCGGGCGCATCCAGACCTGCCCGTGGTGATCATCTCGGGCCACGGCAACATCGAGACGGCGGTGACCGCGATCAAGCGTGGCGCCTACGACTACATCGAGAAGCCGTTCAAGGCCGACCGGCTGATCCTCGTCACGCTGCGGGCGCTGGAAGCGTCGCAGCTGCGCCGGGAGGTGAAGGAGCTGCGCGAGCGCTCGACGCAGTCGACCGATCTCGTCGGCAAGTCGGTGGCGATCAATCAGCTGAAGGGCCAGATCGACCGCGTGGCGCCGACCAACAGCCGCATCCTGATCCGCGGCGCCTCGGGCACCGGCAAGGAGCTGACGGGTCGCGTGATCCACCAGAAATCGCAACGCGCGGACGGGCCTTTCGTTGTGCTGAATGCGGCCGCGATGGCGCCCGACCGGGTCGAGGAGGAGCTGTTTGGCACCGAGGATCGCTCGGGTCCCCGCAAGGTCGGCGCGATGGAGGAAGCGCACGGCGGCACGCTCTACATCGACGAGATCGCCGACATGCCGCTCGAAACGCAAGGCAAGGTGCTGCGCGTGCTGGTCGAGCAGAAGTTCCAGCGGGTCGGCGGCGCCGGCAAGGTCGCAGTCGACGTGCGGCTGATCACCTCGACCAGTCGTGATCTCGAGCGCGAGATGCAGGAGGGCAAGTTCCGCCAGGACCTGTTCCACCGGCTGGCGGTGGTGCCGTTACGGGTGCCTAGTCTCGCGGAACGGCGCGACGACATCCCCTCGCTGATCGAGTACTTCGTCACGCAGGTGGCGACCGCGTCGGGCCTGACACCCCGCTTGATCGGGGACGATGCCATCGCGGTGCTGCAGGCGCACGACTGGCCGGGCAACGTGCGCGAACTCAGGAACAACATCGAGCGCCTGATGATCCTCGCGGGCGGCGACGCCGGCACCACCATCACCGCCGACATGCTGCCCGAGGAGATCGGTTCGAACGTGCCGTTGCCCGTCAACGGCGGCGCCGAGCACCTGATGTCGATGCCGCTGCGCGAGGCCCGCGAAATCTTCGAGCGCGAGTACCTGTTGGCCCAGATCAACCGGTTCGGCGGCAACATCTCGCGCACCGCCGAGTTCGTCGGCATGGAGCGTTCAGCGCTGCATCGCAAGTTGCGCGCACTCGGAGTCGGCGCCGAGCAGCGCACGGGCGATAAGTCGGGGTGAAGCCACGCGGGCGGCGTTGACGTTAGCTATTCACTTGTCAAAGAGCACGTAACGGCTGCGAGTATGCGGTGAGCCGGAGCGACGGGGATAAGTTCGCCGTGGATTTCGCGCGACAGAGTTAAGGCGCGCGCTCGACCACAGAGGCTTTTCGGCACTCCCCCGGTTTCAGCGGGGGAGTTGTGCAACGCGCCGACACCTGTCGGCTGTAGTGGCGGCGGCCGGTACGTGTTAAGCACGTTGGCGACGGCAACAGGCGACCCAGACGTGCAGAAAGCGACGTTAGACCGAGCGCCAAGCCGTGCGGGGCCCGCAAACCCGCTCGATTCGGGATATGCGTGGGCGCGGCTGCTCGCGGCGCTCGCCCTGGGAACCATCGGCGGCGTCGGCATGTGGTCGGTGGTGGTGGTGCTGCCGGCCGTTCAGAAGGACTTCGGTCTGACCCGGGCCGACGCCTCGATGGCCTATACGTTCGCCATGGTCGGGTTCGGCTGTGGCGGCGTGCTGATGGGGCGGATGGCCGATCGGCTCGGCATTTTCCGACCGCTGACGGCGGGCATCATCGTGCTGGCGCTGGGCTATGTGGCGACGGCATTCGCGACCACGCACTGGCAGTTCAGCATTGCCTATGGGCTGCTCATCGCCATGCTCGGCAGCGCCATCACGTTCGGCCCGCTGATTGCCGACGTGTCGCTGTGGTTCGAGCGTCGGCGCGGTATCGCCGTCGCCATCTGTGCGAGCGGCAACTATCTGGCCGGCACCATCTGGCCGCCGGTGATCGAGCGGCTGGTGACGGCGTACGGCTGGCGTTTGACGCACCTGTTGATCGCAGGCGTCTGCCTCGTGACCATGCTTCCGTTGGCGTTTGCGTTCCGCCGCGCGGCGCCCACGGCCGCTCAACAAGCCGCAGCCAAACCCGTGGGCCATGTCCAGCGGACGCCGGCAATCGGGCTGGCGACGCTGCAACTGCTGCTGGCGTCGGCTGGCGTGTTCTGCTGCGTCGCGATGTCGATGCCGCAAGTGCATATCGTCGCCTACTGCGGCGACCTCGGCTATGGCGTCGCGCGGGGCGCCGAGATGCTGTCGCTGATGCTGGGCTTTGGCATCGTCAGCCGCCTCGCCAGCGGCTTCATCGCGGACCGCATCGGCGGCTTGAAGACGCTGCTGATCTCCTCGGTCCTGCAGGCCTTCGCGCTCGCGCTCTACATCCCCTTCGACGGCCTGATGTCGCTCTACGTGATCTCGGCGATGTTCGGCTTGTTCCAGGGTGGCCTGGTGCCGAGCTACGCCATCGTGGTGCGCGAGTATTTCCCGGCCAACGAGGCGGGCACCCGGGTCGGGCTCACGCTCACCTCGACGATGGCTGGCATGGCGCTCGGCGGCTGGCTGTCGGGGGCGATCTTCGACTGGACCGGCAGCTACGCGGCGGCCTTCCTGAACGGCATCGCGTGGAACGTCGCCAACATTCTGATCGTGGTGTTCATCATTGTGCGCGTACGCCGCCGCGCGTGAACTCCCGCCAGCAGTCGAGGCCAAGCATCACCCAGACCGGGAGCCAGATCGTCCATACGATCCAGGCGGTGCCAGCCGGGTAGTGTCCGTGCGCGATGGCGTGGAACACCGCGTAGTAGAGCGGCAGGAGTGCGGCAGCGAGCAGCCAGCCGAGCCCCGGCCGCAACACCGCGAGCGGCAGCACCCAGAGCACGTACCAGGGGAACTGCGCGGGGCTCAGGAGCACGACGGCGCCGGCAATTGCCGCCGCGCGCGCCACGAGGTCCTCGCTCGACGCGACGGCTG
>JANOJW010000568.1:0-1514 GCA_031418955.1 Hyphomicrobiales bacterium
GCGTGAAGAAGAGCAGCGGCAGGCAACAGAAGCACAAGACTGGCCGGCGCCATGGCAAGGCGACGGGGAGCGGTGGTGTGTCGACACGCTCCATGCCGCGTTCCGGTGCAGCGCCGTTGTCGCTTGCCGAGTCGCTGATTCCGCGAAAGGCTGCCGCAAAGCCACGGGCGATGCCGGCGGTGGCGACGTCCCTAGCCTTGCGAGCATCCCGTGCAACAGCCGTGGCGCTGCCTGGCAGGTACTCGGGTGACGAGCGGTTTGCGCTGGGGCTGCTTTTGGCGCCGTTCCTGATCGTGGCGGCGTCTCTGGCCGGCCAGCAGGTGCTGCGATCGATGTCGACGTCGACGACGCCGATCGTCGTGACGTCGGTCGATCCTCGGCCGGTGCCTGCACAGCGACCCGCGCCGGTTGCGCCACCAGCGAAGGTTGAGCCGGTTGCGCCCGCGCACAGTCCCCATTCCGGGCGTCTCGTGACGCGCGCCTTGCCGCCACTATCACCGCTCGAGTTGCCGCTGCCGACCATTGCGGCGGCGCCGCCGATCCCATTGCCTCCGCCGACGGTCCCGCGAAAGCTGGTGAAACTGGCGCTGCCGCCGCTGGCGCAGCTCGAGCTGCCCTTGCCGACGATTGCGGCCGCGCCACCCGTCACGCTGCCCAAGGCCGAAGCTGCACCGGCTGCGCTGCCCAAGACGGCGGCGCTCGATCCGGCCACGCGTCCGGCACCGGCGCGTCCCGAGGTGCTGCCCTCGCCCGAGCCTCTCAAGCGTGATGACCGGCCGACGCCGGCGATCATCTTGCCGCCGTTAGCTGGTACGATGACGCCCGAGACGGCGCCGCAGTGCCATGCAAAGCCCGATCTGCTGACGCGGGCGGTCGCCATGCGCTCGGCGGCCTCGCCGGTGGCGGGCGATCCGAAGCGGTTCGGGGCGGCGCTCGCCGCGGCTGCGCGGGCGCAGATCGACGATCTGACGATCTACAATCCGAAGTACGTGCGCATCGGCTTTCCGAATGGCGATGTGGCGCCGCTGTTCGGTGTGTGCACCGACGTGATCGTGCGCGCCTACCGGGCGCTCGATATCGACCTGCAGTCGCTGGTGCAGCAGACGCGCACGGGGCGCGGCGATCCGCATATCGATCATCGCCGGGTGGACGTCTTGAAGAAGTTCTTCGAGAAGCACGGCGAGGTGCTGGCGATCTCGGAGTTCGCGGAGGACTATCGACCGGGCGATATCGTGACCTATTGGCGGCCGCAGAACCGGACCTCGACGCAGCACATCGCCATCGTCACCGACATCATCGCGCCGTCGGGCCGGCCGCTGATCGTGCACAACCGCGGCTGGGGTACGCAGCTCGAGGATGCGCTGTTCGTCGACAAGATCACCGGGCATTTCCGGTTCGCCGGGATCGCGCCGCAGACGGCGGTGGCCTCGGCCGAGGCAGAGCCGGCGCGGACGGTTTGACGGCGCCGTCGCGGAATCGCGCGCGGTCGCCTTCGAGCAGGCTCGCAATCAGCG
>JANOJW010000569.1:0-7589 GCA_031418955.1 Hyphomicrobiales bacterium
GCGCCACCGAGCAGAGCCGCGCCTCGCTGCCGAGCGAGAGCCAGTTCCTGCTCGACGCTTTACGCGCACATGAGAAGCCAGAGGAGGCTGTAGCCATCTACAGGCGGGCGCTCGAAGCCCATCCGAAGTCGGCCGACCTCCTCGGCAACTATGCGGTATTCCTGAAGAACGTCCGCCAGGACATGGACGCCGCCGAGGCCCACTACACGCGCGCCATCGAGGCCGATCCCAAGCACGCCAACAATCTCGGCAACTATGCGCAGTTTGCGTTCTCTCGCGGCCATCGCGAGGATGGCCTCGCCATGCTGCGCCGCGCCCTGCCTCGCGCTGATGCCACGCTGCTGCCGCTTCGGGTGGAACTCCTCTTCTACGCCCTGGCCCATAGCGCGGCGCCGATGCAGCTGACCGTCGCCCAGATGAAGGGGCTGGTGGGCGCCGGAGTTCGAACCGGCGACTGGGATTTCAAATCCAGCATCGTGCGCGCGGCACTGGACGGCACGGCCGATACGGGCTTCCTCGACGATCTGGCGGGTGTGCTCGGCGGCAAAGCCGAGCCCGAAATTCTCGATGTCTATCCAGTGTGGCGCGACGCAGTGGCCGCGCCGTTCGATCCAGCCGCGCTGGGCTTCCCCGCCGAGGCGTAGCGCCGTAGGTCGGGTAGCGGCGATGCGGCGCGCAGCGACGCGTCGCCAGACCCGACACAGCGGCTCGGCTGCGGCACCTCGTTCGACGCGATCTGCGTGCCCGAACGCGACCGCTGTGTCGGGTCTTGTCCCTTCGCGTCGCCAAGGCTCCGCGCATGGACTTCTACCCGACCTACCCAACCCCCGCCGCCTTGGCGCGGGACAGCACGCGTTCGGCGAGCTTCTGGTGGGGGCGGTCGAGCATCATGCCGCGCAGCGAGGCGACGCCCATGTTGCCGGCGGCAGCGAACGCGCCCAGGATCTCCTGCGCGTGTGCGACTTCTTCGGCTGACGGCGTGAACACCGCGTTGATCGGCTCGACTTGGCCCGGGTGGATCGCGATCTTGCCGGTGAAGCCGTCGCGCTTGGCGATTTTGGATTCAGCGATCAGACCCGCGGTGTCGCGGAAATTCACGTAGACCGTGTCGATCGGCTCGACGGCTGCCGCAGACGCGGTGAACAGCATCAGGTTGCGCACCATCATGTAGGGCGATGTCCAGGAGCCCGTCTGCTCGTCGCGGTTGGCGAGCGAGCCGACCACGGCGCCGAGGTCTTCGGCACCCCAGCTCATGCCCGACACCCGCGACGAGGCGCCGACGTAGGTGTGCATCTGCAGCACCGAGATCGGCACTTCGGTGATGATCGGAAAGATGCGCGTCTGGCCTTTCGGCAGGTTGTGCACGCCCTCGGCATGGCCGAGCGCGATCGAGAGTTTGTGCACGTCCTCGCCCGATTGCGTTTTCGGCAGGATGATGCCGTCGGGCCCCGCCGCCATGATGCCGGCGAGATCCGCCTCCCAGTCGGTGCCGTCGAGCGGATTGATGCGCACGTAGAGGCGCGGGCGCGCACCGGCGCCCTTGGTCTCGGCGATGAAGGCCGCGGCGAGCTTGCGCCCGGCGGGCCGGTTCGACGGGGCGACGGAGTCCTCAAGGTCCAGGATCAACACGTCGGCTGGGACGGCAAGCGCCTTGGCGAGCTTCTTGTCGCTGTCAGCGGGCACGAAGAGCAACGAGCGCATGGTGTGGTCTCTCCTTCCCGTGTCAGGCTTTGGGCTTACGGCGCATGAACGCCTGGCGGCGGCATTCGCCGACGAGCTCGCCGCGCTGGTTGTAGCAACGATGCTGGAAGTCGACGACGCCGGCGTCCGGGCGCGATTTCGACTCACGCTTGGCGACCACCTCGGTCGTGGCGTTCAGCGTGTCGCCATGGAACACGGGCTTGGGGAATTTCACGTCGGTCATGCCGAGATTGCCGATGGTGGTCCCGAGCGTCGTATCGCTGACCGAGACGCCGATCATGACGCCGAGCGTGAACAGCGAATTGACCAGCGGCTTGCCCCACTCGGTCTGCGCCGAGAAATGATGGTCGATGTGCAGCGGCTGCGGGTTGTGCGTGAGACACGAGAACAACGTGTTGTCCATCTCGGTGACGGTGCGTCGGATCGCGTGCTCGTACACCTTGCCGATCTCGAATTCCTCGAAGTAGAGGCCGCGCATCGCTGTCTGCTCCTGTTTGATTGAGTTCGGGGTGGCTGGGTCCGGGGAAGTTGTGCGCTGCCCCTCGGCGCTTGGCAAGGAGGGCCGCTCGGCAGCCACCTCATCCCCGCACGGCACAGCGCTTAAGTCCCGCTTAAGGGGTAGGGCGTATCCTGATCGTCGATCCCTCGTGTGAGGCTCGCGTATCGCGTCCGTTGCCGTCCCGTTGTGGAGTGACGTCGTGAGTGCGGTGTTCGAAGTTCCAGCAAAGCTCGCAGTCCTGTTGCAACTGCTTGCTGGCGACCCGGCGGCAAAGGGTGATGCGTTACCGCCCCCGGTTGCGGCTGTAGAGCGGGCCGAGCAGCGCATCGAGGCCAGCGGTTTTGCCTTTTCCGAGGACCGCTGGATCGAGGCCCTGCACGAGCACGGACCCGACGCTGGCCAACGCCACCTGTCACAACGCATTTTCCGCACCCGCAGTGGCATCGTCTATGTGCCACTCGACGCCGATCGCGACGCCATCTCGGCTGCCCGCAGCGATCCTCGCATCGCCGTGCCGATTGCGCGTGCGGCGGCCGCCACCCACGCCGAATACCTGTCCTGGTCGCTCGGACGCCGTGTGACCGACATCGAATTGATGCTTGCCCATTTGGCCGGCCACGCCGAGGCTGGTGTGTTGATCGAGACGTCGTCGCGCACGCCCCAGCGGGCGGCGAGCGAGGCCGCGCCCAGGGCCGCGCTCGCGCATCCCGGCCTGTTTTTTGACGGCACGCGCGCGCGGTCCTCAGGCGAGGTGGTCCGGCACGTGGCGGTGGCACTCGCGCGGGCACGACAGCGGGCCGGCGGCGAGGTCCGCGTCCCAGCGCCAATGCCCCAGGCCGTGAGCGCGCGGCCCTACAAGCTCGGGGCGCTCGAGGCGATCACCGGTGGTTGGCGTCGGTCGGAATGAGCGGGAACCGGATCGCGCGGTGAAGCGCCAATGGTGGCTCCCGCGAAGTCCGCCAGCGGAGTGGCCGGTGTCAGACACCCGACGCGCGAAGTGCGATAGCGCGCGGCTCGTCGGACTTCGCCGGCGCTGGCGTCGTGCTCGATCACATGCGAACGGGCCGGTTCACTTCGACTTACGTGCTCACGTCCGCGTCTTCGGCAGCTGGAACTGCGCGCCCTCCTCGATCAGCGTGACGAGCTCGGTGATATCCTTCTGCCCCAGCCCACGGAACATGGCGTGCTTGAACAGGTTGCTGGCCGCCTGGCACACCCACATCGGGATGCCGAGCCGGTCGGCCTGCTCGATGGCGAGCGCCACGTCTTTGGCCAGGATGTGCATCGGCGCACCGTAATCGAACTTGCGGTTCAGCACCGAGCGCGGGATCTTGTCCTGCGTCGCGCTGTTGCGCCCGCTGCCACGGTTGATCGCCTCGGTCATCACTTCCGGCGACAATCCACCCTTGGCGCCCATCACATAGGCCTCGAGGGAGGCGGCGAGCGAGACCGCGGACAGGATGTTGTTGGTCAGCTTCAGCACCTGGGCTAGTCCCGGTTTGTCGCCGGCGACCGTCACCGGTCCCCACTTCGAGACCAGCGGCCGGAGTTTTTCGACGAGGTCTGGCGCGCCGGAGATCATGACCGACAACGTGCCGGCGCGAGCGCCCGGCGGGCCGCCGCTGATCGGGCAGTCGACGAGCTTGATGCCGCGCGCGGCGAGTGCGGCCTCGATCTCCTCGATCAGCGGCACGCCGACCGTGCAGGTGTTGACGACGAGCTTCAGCGCCGAGCCGCCGATGAGCCCCATGTCGCCGACCACCACCTCGCGCAACGCTGCGAGCGTCGGCAGCGACACGAACGCCGTCTCGCAGCGGTCGGCGACCTCGCGGGGTGAAGCCGCGGGCCGCGCCTGGCGTGCGGTGAGGGGCGCCAGCGCCGCGGCTCGAATGTCGTGCACGACGAGATCGGCTCCCGCATCGATGAGCTTGTCCGCCATCGGCAGACCCATGTTGCCAATTCCGACAAAACCGACCGGCATGCCGACCTCCTGCTGTTGACTGGCGGGCTGAAACCCTCGATAGACGGCCAACCTACGCCACGCGCCGCCGCGATCAAATGGCGCTTCGGGCATACCCTCCGGCTGTCCCGGCGCGGGCTCCCATTCGGGACCGGATTCATTTCCGGCAGCCGCCATTGCGTGCGGCCTGGAATAACAATTTCCGCGAGTTGCTTCTCGGCACTGCGAGAAAACCGCGCACCGTCAACACTTTGTCCGAAAGCGTGTGTAAGTCGGGACGCCTTCGCCGTTGGACGCTCTTGGAAAGGCGGCGAGGCTTGACTATAGTGCCGCTCAACGATGGGGGGAGGTCAAACCGGTGCGATCGAGCGTCCGCCTCTGCTGTGGCCTGCATGGCCCGGCAGCGGGTCGACAGCGGTACTGGTCCATGACGTCTAGTCAACGGTTGTCCGGGAACGAGCGCGTTGCCGGTGCGTATAAAGGTACGTGGAGAGCAGAATGAAGTGCAATCCGTGGCGTTGGTTGTTTGGTCTGGTTCCGCTGCTACTTATCGGCATCTTTGCCATCACCAAGGAGAGATCGCCGATCGAGGCCGATCTTGCCGCGCGGTCGAAGGCGACGCTCGAGAAGACTGGCGTCAAATGGGCCAACGTAGCGTTCGATGGCCGCAACGGCACATTGACCGGCAAGGCCATCGAGGAGGCTGATCGAATCAAGGCCGAGAAGGCGGTGTTCGACGGCTGGGGCGTCCGCAACGTCGACAACAAGGCGACGCTGATCGACAAGGTCGACAAGTACGAGTGGACGGCCGCGCTTCGCGACAAGAAGATCCGCCTCAACGGCTTCGTGCCGACCGAGAAACTGCGGCGTGACATCATCGGCCAGGTTCGCGCGACGTTCCCCGGCCACGAGATCGACGACAAGCTCGAATACGCCCGCTCCGACATTCCGGGCGACGTGTGGATGGGCGGCGTCGGCTTCGGCCTGAAGCAACTGGCGCAACTCAAGGCCGGCCAAGTCGACCTCGAGCGCACGAGCATCTCGGTCTCGGGCGACGCCAACGACGCAGCCGCCTTCCGCAACGTCAAGACAGCGCTTGCGAAGAACCTGCCCAAGGGCGTGACCCTGAAGCAGGAAGCCGTGAAGCCGCCGCTGGTGAAGCCCTATGCCTGGACTGCCAAGCTCGACCCCAAGCAGGTGGTGCTGACCGGTTTCGTGCCGTCCGACAAGGTCCGCGACGACATTCTGGCGGAAGCGAAGAAGGCCTATCCGCGGCATGCGGTGGTCGACCGCATGGAGCCCGGTGACGGCGCGCCCAACGGTTTTGCCGCGGTGGTACTCGACGTGCTCCGTCAGATGGCCCGCCTCGAGGACGGCGTGGCCGACCTCAAGGACACCGCGCTCAATGTGACGGGCCTTGCGGTGAAGGAGACCGACGCCGAAGGGATCCGCAACGGGCTCAAGGGCGGCGTGAAGCAGCCTTATCGCCTCGTCGAGCAGATCAAGTTCCGCGAGCCGGCGGTGCGCGCCATCAGCCCGTATGTGACGGCTGCCGCCGTGGACCAGGGCACGGTGGTGCTCTCCGGGCACGTGCCGAGTGACGAGGCGCGCCAGCTGCTGGTCGCCGGCGCACGGCAAAAGTTCCAGCCGCGCGCCGTGCGTGACGAGTTGCAGGTCGGCGCTGGCAATCCGCCGGGCTGGCAGCGCTGCATGGAGAGCGGCCTCGTCGCGTTGCAGCGGCTCGGCAACGGACGCGCCGAGATCAACAATCAGCGGCTGACTGTCACCGGCGAGACGACGCAAGAGGGGCTGGCTCAGCAGCTTCCGGGCGACGTGCGCGCGGCGGTCGCGGGTGGTTGTGATCCGGAGGTGCGTATCACACTCAACGTCGACGACAGGCTGAGAGCGGAAGCCGATGCGCGCCGCCGTGCCGAGGAAGAGGCACGCGCCCGCGCTGCCGCCACGCAGACCGCGGCGTCGCAAGCCGAGGCAGAGGCTCGCCGCCGCGCGGAGGCCGAAGTCAGGGCTCGGGCCGATGCCGATTCCCGCGCCAAGGCCCGTGCCGAGGCTGCCACGTGCATCGACACCGTCCGGACGCTCGCCCGCGAGGGCACGTTGCTGTTCGAGCGGGCGAAAGCCGATATCGCGCCGAGCAGCTTTGCCACCCTCAGTCGCATCGCGGATGCCGCCAATCGCTGCCCCGATGTGCGCATCGAGGTCGAGGGCCATACCGACGCGGAAGGCGCGTCCGACCGCAACCAGCGGCTTTCGGAGCGCCGCGCACAGGCGGTGGCCGACTATCTGGCGCGGGCAGGGGTGGCGGCTGGCCGCCTGACGTTCGTCGGCTACGGCCAGGACCGCAACATCGCGCCGAATGACACGCCCGAGAACCGGGCCAGAAACCGGCGCATCGAGTTCACGGTCAAGGCGAACTGAGCGCAGCGCTCGAACCCTAGGAGTACGGCCTCATGGGCTATCTGTTCATGCATCTGTTCTGGTACGTGATCGCCGCGCTGTTGCTCGGCGGGCTGGTTGGTTGGACGACCTGCACGGCCGGCGACGACGATCGCAGCTAAGTCTGCCGGTCCGCAGGCGGCTCGTTGGCGGGTTTGAAGCGGTGCGGCTGATCGTCGAGCCCAAAACGCGAAAAGCGTGGCCGGCGGTGGTGGGAATGCGTGACGCATCTTGCGTCGGGGAGAGGTGAGTTATGACGGCATTGGTTCTGCAGTCGCTGCTGCTGCTGGGCGCGACCTATCTGGTCGGGTGCTGGCTCGGATGCACGGTCCGGCGCTTCATGTCGGCGCGGGAGCCCATCCCGGCGCCGGCCCTGGCGCCGCAACGCGTGCAGACCACGCCCGCTTTCGCGCCGACCCCAACCCCGATGCCTGCGGCCGCGCCGATGCCGCGTGCGGCGTCAGAGCCTGCCGCAGTGCCGCGCGCGCCCGCGCCGCTGCCGTCGGCGAGCCCGGTGCGCGAAGCTTTCCGCCGCTCCGATACGACGGAGCCGGTGGCCGCCGCAAAGCCTGCAGCGCCAACGGCTCAGCCGCCCGTCCCACAACAGCCGGCCCCAGTCGCTCGACCCGCCGCAACGATAACGACGCCGGTCCCCCCTGTCGCGACGCCGGTGCCCCCTGTCGCGACGCCGCCGACGCAAACGCGCTTCGAACGTGCGCTGACCGGTGACAAGCCTGCCGCGCCCGAATTGGCGCCCGTTCCAGCCCGTCCCGTCGTCGTCGAGGCGCCTAGGGCTGCGGCATCCGCGCCAGCTCCGCTCGCACCCGTCGCCGCACCGGCCAAAGTGGTCGAGCGCCCAGCGACGCCGCTGCCCCTGGCCGTGACCCCCGTGCCATCGTCTGCGCCTGTTGGCGTCCCGATGTCGGCGCCAGCGAGTGTGGCAGCTACCGCTGCTGCGGCAGCGGCAGCGGCTGC
>JANOJW010000570.1:0-4119 GCA_031418955.1 Hyphomicrobiales bacterium
CATAGCGGGTCTCCCGGATCGATGGAGACACCACGTCGAGAGCATTGCGTGGGTCCGGCGAGCCGCAGTCCTGCAACAGGCCGCAAGGTCATCAACGCTTAATCCTCTTTGGCAAAGCTTCTGTAATCAGTGGTCGGTATATTTTGGGGAAGATTAAACTCAATTGGCCAAGGACGATCAGCATGAGCCAGACCGCATCGACCCCGAGCCTGGTTCTGACCGACGGCAGCGTCGATCCGTTTGCCGGCAATGGCGCGCGCTTGGCGCGTGCGGCCGGGCCCGTGTTGATCGGCCTGATGGCGCCCCTCCTGGTGATGCTGACGATCGAGCCGAGCCTCGTGCGGCATGCCCAGTTCATGATCGCCGCGCTGCTGATCCCGATCCTGCTGATCGCGGTCGGCATCTGCATCTATTGCGTGTTGTCGCCGGGCGTGGTCAGCGGCGTCATCGTCGACACCGCGACCCGGCAGCTGACGGTCGTGCAGTCGAACTTTTTTGCGACGCGCTCTTCGGCGATGCCGTTTACCGCCATCACGTCGGTGCGAGTGGTCGCGGGCTACGACCGCGACGGCTATGCGACGCGGCGGACGGAAGTCGTCACGCGCCGCAGCGAGCGCATCCCGCTGCCGGCCGGCACCACGGACGCCGAGATCGCGGCGCTGCGTCAGGTGCTCGGTCACTGATCGCTGGATGCTTGTGTTCCGGCGCCTTCGGATGCCCACAAGCATCCGGCGCGTCGCCCGTCGGATGCCTAAAAGCATCACCCGATCGGGCGTGCAGCGGGTTTTGCTCGCCACGGCCACGCGCGTTCGGGGACGTCGCTGGCGAGCCGTGTCACCAGCGCCTCGAGCCGTGGCCGGGGATCGGGATGCAGGAAGCCGGCGCTCGCCTCGATCAGCCGTTGCGGTACGATCCGCGTGCGATTGTAGAGCAACGCCGCCAGCGGCCCGAGACGGCGCTCGACCAGACGCCGGCCCATCGGCAACGCCAGGGGAAAGCGTCGCAAGCGGCGCAACTGAGCATCGAGCAACGCGCCCGGCAGCGGCTCCGGCGCGACGCCGAGCACAGGCCCCGTGAACTCAGGCCGACCGACGAGGCCGGCCAGCATGGCGACCGCGTCTTCCGGATCGATCACCGGAATGCAGGCGCCGGCAAACCGCGGCTCGAGCCCGCGGCGGGCGAGGTCGGCCAGGTCCCCGAAGATGCCGTCTGCATCGAGCAGCAGGCCGAGCCGCACGATCACGACGCTTGCACTGTCGGCTGCCAACGCATTGCAGCGGGCCTCGGCGGCCGCGATATCGGTCGCGCGCGCGGGATCGGCTGGTGCCAGACGGCTCGCTTCGGTCATCACGTCGCCGCCGGTCGGCGCGACGATGGGCATGGCGACGACAAGCCGGATGGGGCGACCGTGGAACAGGACGGCTAATCGATCGGCAGCCAGCCGGCGCGCATCGTCCCCCGGCGCGTCACTCGCGGGTGCTGCCAGATGCACGACGGCCTCGATGCCGTCGGCCATGGCGGTAGGTGCTGCATCGCAGCTCGGATGCCATTCGAACACGCGCACGCGCTGAGCAAACAGATCCTCCGCACGGAACGGACGCCGCGTCGCGATCGCAACCTTATGTCCCTCCCGGAGCAGGCGTTCGACGAGCTTCACGCCGATGAGGCCGGTGGCGCCGGTGACGAGAATGTTCATGCCGTCACGCGACCTCTCTCGATTTCAGCGTCCGGCTGCGACACCTTTGGCGCGTGTGGCGGCCGGTGACGGTCTGCCACCCGCTTCGAGCACCAGGCGGCATTCCGCCGGCAACTGGTCGAGGGTCAGCTGCGGCTTGGGCGGCGGCGGCTTGATCGGCACGGTCGGGTCGACGGGCTTTGGCGGACGGCGCAGCAAGGCGATCCACTCGTCGATCTCCTTGCCGCAGCCATCGTCTCCCAGCACGCCCTTCTGGCCCTGGCAGCCGACGCTGTCCTTCGGGCAGGTCATGCGGATGTGCATGTGATAGTGGTGGCCCCAGATCGGCCGGATCTTTCCGAGCGTCGCCTTGTCGGACGCGGGATCGAGGCACAGCGCCTTCTTGATGCCGGGGTGCACGAGCACGCGCTCGACCTCCGGGTAGGACGCCGCGCGCCGGATCAGGCGGCCGTGCGCTGGCGTGTAGACGTTGGGGTCGACCATCACGCCGTCCGGGCCCAGCATCGAGGTGGCGGAGAGATCTTCGCGCTCTTTCTCGGTCAGCCGGCGGTTGGGCATCGGGGTCAGCCAGATGTCGGCATCGAGCCCGATCTGGTGGCTGGCGTGGCCCGTCAGCATGGGGCCGCCGCGGGGTTGCGACAGATCGCCAACGAGCAGGCCCGACCAGCCGTCGTGGGCTTTGGCGTCGGCGGCGAGCCGTTCGACGAGGCGCACGAGTTCGGGGTGGCCCCAGTTGCGGTTGCGCGAGAGGCGCATGGCTTGCCAATTGGCGCCGTCGATGGCGAGGGGCTTGGCGCCCGCGAGGCAGCCTTTCGAGTAAAAGCCGATGGCGCGGGCGGCGAGTGGGGCTGCATCGACCTTGGCGCCGAACAGCTTTCGCGCCTCGGGGCCGCGGGGAACGGCTTTTGGGGCCGGTGCGGCCTGGCCCTGGCCGGGCGACGGAATGGTCGCCTCAAGCGCCTCCTCGGTCGACTGCGCGATTGCGCCCGACACTGAAACAAGCGCCACCGGGACGAGCAGCAGTGCGAGCGCGGGCAAGAACGCGATCAAATGACGGTCGAGGCGCATCCAGCCCTCCCTTGGCACGAATCGTCGGGGCGATCCTTGGCGGGCATGTTGGGCAGCAATTGGACCGCGGGCAAGGACTTCGCGTCTTGTGAGCCTTGCGCGGAGCCGGTTCGGCCTGACAGGATCGGGTGCCCCTCTCACCGACCGGACCCGCGCGCCCCATGACCGATGCCCGCCGCCTGCACGCCGACGCTCTCGTCATCGACGGGCTCGTCTACCACTGCGACGGCGATGCCACGGACCTGCGGGCCGGTGGCGTCGATGCGCTGAATGTGACGGTCTGTCACTTCGAGGCGGACTTTCCCGACGCCTGCGCCCAGATCGCGCGCTGGCACGGCATCCTGTCGGCGCCGAACGCGCCATGGCGGCTGATCGAGCGGGCAGCCGACCTCGACCGCGCCAAGGCCGAAGGCAAGATTGGCCTCATCATGGGCTGGCAGAACACGCGCCCCGTCGCCGACCAGCCCGAGCGGCTCGATTTCTTCCACCGCCTCGGCCTGCGCATCATGCAGCTCACCTACAACTACCGGAACTTCTACGGCGACGGCTGCCTGGAGCCGGAAGGCGCGGGCCTGACCTCGCTCGGCCACGAGTTGATCGGCCACATGAACCGGCTCGGCATCGCGATCGACTTGAGCCACGTCGGCGAGGCGACCTCCCGCGACGTGATCGAGGCGAGCGCCGATCCGGTGCTGATCACGCACGCCAATGCGCACGCCCTGCTGCCGATCGAGCGCAACAAGACCGACGCCATGATCCGGGCGGTGGTCGCAAAAGGAGGGCTCATCGGCGCGTCGATCTACGGGCCGATGTGCTGGTCGGGCGATGTGACGCGCCGGCCGACGATCGACGACTACGTGCGCCACCTCGAGCATCTGGTGAACGTAGCTGGCATCGCCCACGTGAGCTTCGGCACGGATTTAGGGACCGGCGCGGACCTGAAAAAAATCGCGTTCGAGCGCCTCACCCCGCGCCGCTGGCCGGTGATCGACCGCTTCAATTCAGCGTTCGGCAACGAGATCCCGGATCGCTATCTCGACGGCTGCGCGAGCCACCGCGATCTGCCGAAGATCACCGAGGCGCTGTCGAAGCGCGGCTGGTCGGACGACCACATCCGCGGCTATCTCGGCGGCAACCTGCGCCGCGTGCTGGCGCAGATCTGGCGGGGGTGATGAACGGAAGTAATGCCACTATCCCGCTGCGGGTGTGGTCAGACGGCAACCTTGCGGTTGTCATCCTCGGGCTTGTCCCGAGGACCCATGATTCAGCATTCGAGATGGTAGAGTTGAGCGCCGAGCCATCCCGATTCCTCGGCACATGCTGTCTGCATTGCTCTCACATCACACGTTTTGAGC
>JANOJW010000571.1:0-2883 GCA_031418955.1 Hyphomicrobiales bacterium
GAGCGGATGCGGCCAGCCTCGCGATGAGCTTGTTCCAGGCTTCACACGTCCTGGAACCATGAGATGCGCTTGTTTGTCTGCTGAATGTTTCCGCAGAACCTGAGCCAAGCACTAAATCGCTACCGCGATAGCGCCAGCCTGCGAGGCCGGTAACCAGTTGATAGGATAGCAGTATCGGGGTGGGGAGCCCCAACTTGAGGATCGAGGTCTTCGCAACCTCACTCAAGGCAGAACTCCCCATGACGAACTCTACCGGCATTTCCCCGCTGCGCCAGCGCATGATTGACGACATGGTTGCGCGCGGCCTCGTGTCCCAGACGCAGAAGGGCCACGTGCGCGCCTGCAAGCGGTTCGCGGCGTATCTGAAGCGATCGCCCGAGACGGCCACGGCCGACGATGTGCGGCTGTTCCAGCTGCACCTGTTGGAGAGCGGCCTGACGATCCAGAACCGCAATCGCACCATGACGGGCGTGCGCTTCCTGCTGAAGGTGACGCTGCGTCGGCACGATCTGGCAGCCGAGATCTTTCACATCAAAGAGCCGACCAGGATTCCGCAGATCCTCAGTATTGACGAAGCCAAGCGGCTTTTAATGATGGCCGCCACGCAACCCCGTGTGCTGCTCAGCATTGGCTATGGTGCCGGCCTGCGCGTCAGCGAGGTGGTCAAGTTGAAGGTCAAGCACATCGACGCTTCGCTCGGCATCATGCGCGTCGAGCAATCGAAGGGCCGCAAGGACCGCCAAGTGATGCTGTCGATCGAGACGTATGAGCTGCTCAAAGAATGGTGGAAGGTACGCACCAACAAGTACGACCTCGGCGTTGAGCCCGGCGAGCGCTGGTTGTTCCCCGGCCGGCGCAAGGGGCTGCACCTGACGGCTCGGCAAGTCACGCGCCTGTTCCACGAGTCCGTGGCGGCAGCCGGCCTGAAGAAGAAGCTTACACTGCACACGCTGCGGCATTCGTTCGCAACGCATCTTTACGATCGCGGGGTCGATATTAGAACGATCCAGGCGTTGTTGGGTCACGAGAAGTTGGAGACGACGGCGCGTTACACGCGCGTTGCGACGGGCCTGATTACGGCGGTCGAAAGCCCACTCGACCGGCTGTCGATGCCTCGCCAGAGGCCCAGCAAGACCACCAAGAAAGCCAAGCGTCGCAACAATAAGTCGAACAGCGGGTCGTCGGCATAGTCGCCGCCCGTGTCGCGACCGAGCCTGGAGATCGCGGATATTTTCCGCGACCATGGCCGCGTGTGGCGTGATGCCAATCGCGGTCATGTCAGTCTCCAGCAGATGAAGGTGATGAGTGCCATCGAGCGCTGCCGGACGGCAGCACTCGGCGGCCACGTTGCGCGTTGTGAGACCAGTGCCTGCGCTCACACCGTCATCAGCTATAATAGTTGTCGCAACAGGCACTGTCCCAAGTGCCAGGGTGCGGCAGCGCGCGACTGGCTGTCTGACCGGGAAGCCGAACTGTTGCCCGTGCCATACTTCCACGTCGTCTACACGTTGCCGGCGCCGATTGCCGACTTCGCCTTCACCAACAAGGCCGTCATCTACGACATCCTGTTCAAGGCGTCGGCCGAAGCGACGCTGACGATCGCCGCCGACAAGAGACGGCTTGGCGCCCGGGTCGGCATCACCTCGGTGCTGCACACGTGGGGATCAGCGATGACGCATCACCCGCACGTGCACATGATCGTACCGGGCGGCGGCTTATCGGCAGACGGATCAAAGTGGATCGCGTGCCGGCCGAACTTCTTTTTGCCCGTGCGGGTGCTCTCGCGCCTGTTCCGCCGGCTGGTGATCGAGATGCTGCTTGAAGCGCACAAGGGCGACAAGCTCGTCTTCTTCGGCGCGCATCAGCCACTGGCCGACGCTGGCACCTTCGTCGACTTCCTACGGCCACTCAGCCGATCCGAATGGGTCGTCTACGACAAGAAGCCGTTCGGCGGACCAGAGGCCGAGCTCCCCTATCTGTCGCGCTACACGCACCGCATCGCCATCTCTAACCGCCGCCTCGTTGCAGCCGACGCCAACACGGTCGCGTTCAAGTACAAGGACTATCGCGTCGAAGGCGAAGGCCGCAACAAGACCATGACGTTGGCCACGGCAGAGTTCATCCGCCGCTTTCTCAGTCACGTGCTGCCGAAGGGCTTTCATCGCATTCGGCACTACGGAATGCTGGCCAACGGCAACCGCGCCGACAACGTCGCCAAGGCACGCGAGCTGCTCGGGGTGCCCCCGCCAGTTGTCGAGCCCGAGCCGGAACCTGCGGCCCCTGATCAGCCGAGTGTTCTGCCTCGCCCATGCCCGTGCTGCGGTGGCCGCATGCTGGTCATCGAGGTCTTCGCGCGCGGGCACGCTCCGCGGCATCGGCCAACGCCGATCATAATCAGGATCGACACGTCATGAGATCACACAGCCCGCCGTTCGACATGTCATGCTGGCTCGCCGCCGGTATCGAGCCCGCTTGCGCCATCGCAACTCACCACGCGACAGTGAGGCGACAAACAGCACGCAGAGCGCCACTCTTTGCCTGCTCCCGAGCCCTGACAATGCAGATCCGGTCGATGCGGTCGATGCGGTCAACATCGGACGTCACACGCGACGTCGCAGCCAGCCTCAAATCCCCATAGAGCCAGCCGCACCGCCGCAGCCCATTCTGCCCGCGATTTCGTGCCTGGGCGCTTTTCGGACGTCGGCCCGAGCCAGCCGCACCGTCATGCATGCCGACGTCCGAAAAACCTGCACCTGATGCGCCGTTACTTCGCCTCGCGGATCAGCTACTTACGCTTGGTCTACGAGACGCATCCGGATCGCTTCCCAGCACCCGATGCCTCGCCCGCCGGATTGGTGGCTGACCGGCGGCTCACTGCTGAAC
>JANOJW010000572.1:0-4113 GCA_031418955.1 Hyphomicrobiales bacterium
GCCGCGTGCGCATCTTCCTCGGCGACAATCCGGCCCTGCGCATCGGCGCCTTCGCCACCGCCACCATCGAGACGGCACGGTCGCGCGGGCTCGCTGTTCCCGCCTCCGCAGTCCTCTACACGCCCGAGGGCGCAACCGTGCAGGTTGTCACTGACGGTCGCGTTGCCACGCGCCGCATCAAGCTCGGCCTCGCGCAAGGGTCGCTCGTCGAGGTGCGCGAGGGCCTGGCCGACGGTGATCAGGTGGTCGCCCGCGCCGGCACCTTCCTGCGCGACGGCGACGCCGTGCGTCCCATCACCTCGACCGACCAGCGCGTCGGCAGCGCCGGCTGAACGACGATCGGCAAACGCCGCGTAGCGAGCGACGAGACAACGGGAGAGACCCGCAATGAACGCCAACATCTCCGCCTGGTCGATCCGCCATCCGGTGCCATCGCTGGTGCTGTTCATGGTGCTGATGGTGCTCGGCGTCATGAGCTTCAAGCAGTTGCCCGTCACGCGCTTCCCCAACATCGACGTGCCGATCGTGCAGGTGCGCGTCTACCAGTCGGGCGCCGCCCCCGCCGAGCTCGAGACGCAGGTGACGAAGAAGATCGAGGACGCCATCGCGGGCGTGAGTGGCGTCAATCACATCACCTCGACGCTGACCGAAAGCCAGTCGCTCACGATCATCGAGTTCCGTCTCGAGACCAATCCGGATCGCGCAATCAACGACATCAAGGACGCCATCGCGCGCGTGCGCTCGGATCTGCCGCGCACCATCGAAGAGCCGATCGTCCAACGGCTGGAGATCGAAGGCCTGCCGATCCTGACCTACTCGGCGAAAGCGCCGGCCAAGACGCTCGAGGAGCTGTCGTGGTTCGTCGACGACACGATCGTGCGCGCACTGCAGAACGTGAAGGGTGTCTCCCAGATCCAGCGGATCGGCGGCGCCGAGCGTGAGATCCGCATCGCGCTCGATCCTGCTCAGTTGCTCTCGTTCGGCATCACCGCCGGCGACGTCAATCGCCAGATCCGCGCAACCAACGTCGACTTGGCCGGCGGCCGCGGCGAGATCGCCGGCCGCGAGCAGGCGATCCGCACGCTCGCCGGAAAGCAGTCCGTTGCCGAACTCGCCGGCACCATGATTGCGCTGCCGAAGGGCCGCAAGGTGCGCCTCGACCAGCTCGGCGCCGTCACCGATACGATTGCCGAGCGGCGCACGTTCGCGACCGTCAACAGCGAGCCGGTCGTCGCTTTCGCCATCTCGCGCGGCAAGGGCGCGAGCGACACGGTCGTGCACGCTGCCGTCGAGAAAGTGCTGGCTGGATTGCGCGCCCAGCATCCGGGCTTCGCCATCGACATGGTCGACACCACGACTGGCTATACGCAGGGCGCCTACGATTCGACCATGAAGTCGCTGATCGAGGGCGCCCTCCTCGCGATCCTCGTCATCATCGTGTTCCTGCGTGACTGGCGCGCCACCTTCATCGCCGCGGTCGCTCTGCCCCTCTCCATGATCCCGACCTTCTGGGTGATGGACACGTTGGGCTTCTCGCTGAACCTCGTCAGCCTGCTTGCACTGACCATCGTCACCGGCATCCTCGTCGACGACGCCATCGTCGAGATCGAAAACATCGTGCGCCACATGCGGATGGGCAAGTCGCCCTATCGCGCCGCGCTGGAGGCTGCCGACGAGATCGGTCTCGCCGTCATCGCCATCACCTTCACGATTATCGCCGTGTTCACGCCGGTGAGTTTCATGGGCGGCATCGCGGGGCAGTACTTCAAGCAATTCGGCCTCGTCGTGGCGGCGGCGGTGTTCTTCTCGCTGCTCGTCGCGCGTCTCATCACACCGATGATGGCTGCCTACTTCATGCGCGACACCCACCACGAGGAGAAGGAAGGCCGCTGGCTGCGCGCCTATACGCAGCTCGTGCACTGGTCGGTCGTCCACCGCTTCAAGACGGTAGCGATGGGGCTCGTCGTCTTCGCCGGCTCGATCGCTTCGTTCCAGTTGCTCCCCTCGGGTTTCCTGCCCCCCGAAGACTCCGGCCGCACCCTGCTTGCGATCGAGCTGCCGCCAGGCTCCCGCATCGCCGACACGCAGGTCGTGACGACCAAGGTTTTCGAGATCGTACGCCGGCAACCGGAGGTCCGCTCCGTGCTCGTCAACGGCGGCACTCTGCTGGGCTCGGGCGCTGAGGTGCGCAAGGCGACGCTGACCATCAATCTGGGCTCGAAGGAGGCACGCGCCCGCACGCAATCCGCCATCAAGGACGCGATCGCGCGCGAGCTCGCCGACGTGCCCGACATCCGCTTCTGGTACCTGCAGGACAACGGCCAGCGGCAGTTCTCACTGGTCGTTGCCGGCCGTGACGGCGCCGCCGTCACCAAGGTTGCCGCCGAGCTCACCGCGCAAGGGCGCCGCCTGACCGACAAGAGCGGCGCACCGATGCTGGCCAACGTCGTCTCCACCGCCGAGCTCGACCGGCCCGAGCTGATCGTCACGCCCCGCACCGACCTCGCCGCCGACCTCGGCGTCACCACCGACGCCATCTCCGAAGCTGTGCGCATTGCGACCATCGGCGATGTCGGCGCCAATCTCGCGCGCCTCGACATCGGCGACCGCCAGGTGCCGATCCGCGTGCAGTTGGCCGAGCGCGCGCGCACCGAGCGCGGCATTCTCGAGGCGCTGAAGGTGCCGACCGCCAACGGCAACGCCGTGCCGCTGTCCGCCGTCGCGACCTTCGAGATCAGCCAGGGTCCGACCTCGATCGACCGCTACGACCGCCAGCGCCGCGTGCTGATCGGTGCCGATCTCGTCGGCAATACCGCACTCGGCGACGCACTTGGCGGCATGATGAAGCTGCCGGCAGCCCGCCCGCCGGGGGATATCGCGGAAGCACCAAAGCCCGGCCTAGTCACGCGCTTTCGCAACTGGGCCGCAGCGCGCGGCTGGATGAGCCCGCCCGTGGTGACGGATGAGCTGAAGCCGGGCACGCTTCTCCCCGGCGTCGAGGTCAAACAGTTCGGCGACGCCGAGATCATGAAGGAGGTGTTCGAGAGCTTCGCCAAGGCCATGGGCGCCGGCCTGATGATGGTGTTCGCCGTGCTGGTGCTGCTGTTCGGCTCGTTCCTGCACCCGGTGACGATCCTGTTTTCGCTGCCGCTCTCGATCGGCGGCGCCATTGTCGCACTCGCCATCTCCAACATGGCGATGAGCCTCCCCGTCGTGATCGGCATCCTGATGCTGATGGGCATCGTGACCAAAAACGCGATCATGCTCGTCGACTTCGCGGTCGAGGAGATCCGCGCCGGTGTGCCGCGGCTCGATGCCATCGTCGATGCCGGTCGCAAGCGCGCGCGCCCGATCGTCATGACCACCATCGCCATGGTCGGCGGCATGCTGCCCTCCGCGCTCGGCGCAGGCTCGGGCGGCGAGTTCCGCGCACCGATGGCGGTCGCGGTGATCGGCGGCCTCATCTCCTCGACGGTGCTGTCGCTCGTCTTCGTCCCGGCCGTGTTCATGGCCATGGACGATTTCTCGCGACTGCTCTGGCGCATCTTCGGCCGCTTCGTCGGTCCGACCGACGAGCCCGCGCCGGCAGCGAGCGGGCAACTGCATGCGCAAGCACCAGCTCCGCGCGCCACGCCCCTCGCCGCCGAATAACGTCGCGGTGAATCGGCCCCGCGGTCGGTCGAGTGAAGGTCTTTCTGCACTTACGGCCGAGACCCCACAGCGCCGTGCCGTGACGCGATGGCTGCGGACCGGTGGTCGCTGTGGATCGTGCACCGGGGAAGGCAGAGCCGGACGCCGTCGCTCGGCCCACGCCAAGCTAATTTGGCGTCAGCTGGAGCCGGTGGGCGGGGTTGGCCGCACCACCAGTCCGATCGTGCAGTCGCGGCCGAGCGTGCACGTCCGCCCACTCCACCGCAAACGCGGCTTCACTCAACGATCTTCGTCACGATGCCGGCGCCGACGGTGCGGCCACCCTCGCGGATGGCGAAGCGGACCTGCTCCTCCATCGCGATCGGCTGGATCAGCTCGACGCTGATCTCCGCGTTGTCGCCCGGCATCACCATCTCGGTGCCCTGCTTCAGCGTCACCACGCCGGTGACGTCGGTCGTCCGG
>JANOJW010000573.1:0-2038 GCA_031418955.1 Hyphomicrobiales bacterium
TCGGGCCGCGCCGCCTTCAAGGACAAGCTGAAGCAACTCGGCTACCAGCTCGGCGATAACGCCTTCCAGGATGCCTTCCGCCGCTTCAAGGACCTCGCCGACAAGAAGAAGCTCGTGTTCGACGAGGACATCGAGGCGCTCGTCGACCAGGAGGTGGCGACCCAGACCGACCGCATCAAGGTCGTGGCGCTCGAGATCATCGCGGGCACCGGTGGGCCGGCCAAGGCGACCATCACCCTGGAGGTCGACGGCAAGCAGTTCTCCCAGACGGCCAAGGGCGACGGGCCGGTCGATGCAACCTTCAAGTCGATCAAGGCCATCGTTCCGCACGACGCGCGGTTGCCGCTCTATCAGGTGATGGCGGTGACGGAAGGCACGGATGCTCAAGCAGAGGTCATGGTGCGGCTCGAGGAGAACGGCAAGACGGTGACAGGCCGCGGTGCCGACACCGACACCCTCGTTGCTTCGGCGCGCGCCTACGTCACCGCGCTGAACAAGCTGCTCATGAAGCGCCAGCGGGGCCCGAATGCCCAGTCGATAGGGTCTTGAGGTGGCGACTGTCGGCTGGTGCCTGTCGCTGGCCGACTTAGGGGCAAGGATGCTGCAATTTGCCGGAAAACTGCGGTAGCAATTCCCGCAGGTTAACCTATCTTGACGACATACGCTCCAAAACGACCGGCGCGGTCTCGCGTGTTCGGCTCCTATGGCTTATGCCTTGTGCTGAGCATGGACCGACACGCTTTGGACCGACGTCCGTCGTCGAGGAAGAGGCGAGCCGGTCGCATGCTCATTGTGATCCGGCCTCGTGCATGGCCAGGGCACAGGGGCAAGAGTTGAAATGCTGGCTGGCGTAACCGGGGCGTTCTCGGACGACATTGCGATCGATCTGGGCACGGCGAACACCCTCGTCCATGTCATCGGTCGCGGCATCATCATCGACGAGCCGTCGGTGGTGGCGATCCGTTCGCGCAACGGGACGCGCGAGGTGCTGGCGGTCGGCCAGAAGGCCAAGATGATGCTGGGCCGTACGCCCGAGTCGATCGAAACCATCCGGCCGCTCCGCGACGGCGTCATCGCCGACTTCATCGCCACCGAGGAGATGCTGCGCCAGTTCATCAAGCGCGCCAAGTCGATGCTCGGCTTCCGCCGCCCAAGGATCCTGATTTGCGTGCCGGCCGGCGCCACGCCCGTCGAGCGTCGCGCCGTCTACGAGACAGCCGTATCGGCGGGTGCCCGGCGCGTATTCCTGATCGAGGAACCGGTGGCGGCCGCTCTCGGCGCCGGCCTCGCGATCGACGAGCCCGCCGCCTCCATGGTCGTCGATATCGGCGGCGGGACGACCGACATCGCAGTCCTCTCGCTCGGCGATGTGGTGCAAGCCCGCTCCCTGCGCTGCGCCGGTAACACGATGGACGAGGCGATCATCCGCTACGTCCGCAAGAAGCATCAGCTCGTCATCGGCATCGGCAACGCCGAACGCATCAAGATCGAGGCGGGCACCGCCGTACTGCAACCGAATGGCCGCACTGCCGAAATCCGCATCCGCGGACGCGATCTGCGCCAGGGCAAGCCCAAGACCGCGGTGCTTGGACCCCACGACATCGCCGAGGCCCTCGAAGCCCCGATCGAGGAGATCGCGGAGTTCATCCAGCGCGCCATCGAGGACCTGCCTCCGGAGGTCTCGACCGACGTCTGCGATCGCGGCATCTCGCTGTCGGGCGGCGGGGCCATGCTGGACAAGCTCGATATCGAACTCGAGCGGCGCGTCGGGGTGAAATTCACCGTGCCGGACAATCCGATGCATTGCGTCGTCAAGGGGACCGCACTGGTCTTGCAGACCCTGAGCGAACGTGAGCATCTTCTGATCAAGCCGTAGCGGTCCGCTCATGCCAGCAACCCGCATGTCCGCCGCTAGCACACCGTGCCGCTCCCGGCCTCTCGACAGCTCCGTGCAGGATGGCGCATGACAGCGCTGCGCGACGATACGTTCTCGAGGCGGCCCGCAGGCTATCGTCGCCGGCGGTCATCGGGCGTGCTC
>JANOJW010000574.1:0-6132 GCA_031418955.1 Hyphomicrobiales bacterium
GGGGGGGGGGGGGGGGGGGGTGGGCCCGGGGGTCCTGCTGGGGGGGGGGGGGGCCCCCGGGGGGGGGGGGGTGCAACCCCCCCACAACTCCCGCGGGCCCCCCCCCCACTCCCGCTTACTCAGCCGACCTTCGCGCGCTCCTGCGCCCAGGCCCAGTCGAGCCAGGGCGTCAGCGCCTCGAGGTCCGAACGCTCGACCGTGGCGCCGCACCAGATCCGAAAACTTGCCGGCGCATCGCGGTGATTGGCAATGTCGCAAGCGACGCCTTCCGTCTCGAGCGCGCCGGCCATCGCCTTGACGACATCTTTCTGCGCGTCGTCGGAGAGCTTTGCCAGCGCGGGATCGACGAGCTTCAGGCACACGCTGGTGTTGGAGCGGGTCGCTGGATCAACCGCCAAATGATCGATCCAGGGCGTACGCGCGGCCCAGTCGTGCAGCACGTTGGCGTTTGCGTCGGCGCGCGCCATCAGTCCTTTCAGGCCGCCGACAGATTCGGCCCAAGCCAGCGCGTCGAGATAGTCTTCCACGCAAAGCATCGACGGCGTGTTGATGGTCTCGCCCTCGAACACGCCCTTGATCAGCTTGCCGCCCGAGGTGAGGCGGAACACCTTCGGCAGCGGCCACGGCGGCGTGTAGCTCTCGAGCCGGGCGATGGCGCGCGGCGAGAGAATAAGCATCCCGTGCGCGGCCTCGCCGCCGAGCACCTTCTGCCAGGAGAAGGTGAGCACGTCGACCTTCGACCAGTCGACAGGTTGCGCAAAGACAGCCGACGTCGCGTCGACGAAGGTGAGGCCGTCGCGGTCGGCTGGAACCCAATCGTAGTTCGGCACGCGCACGCCCGACGTGGTGCCGTTGGCGGTGAACAGCACGTCGCGCGAGAAATCGACCTTGGCGAGATCCGGCAGCGCGCCATAAGGCGCCTCGAGGACGCGCGTGTCCTTCAACTTCAGCTGCTTCACCGCGTCGTTGACCCAGCCCTTGCCGAAGCTTTCCCAGGCCAGCGCATCGACGCCACGAGCGCCCAGCATGCTCCACATCGCCATCTCGTAGGCGCCAGTATCAGAGCCCGGCACGATACCGCAGACGAAGCCCGCCGGCAGACCCAGCATGATCTTGGTTTTGTCGATTGCCGCCTTGAGCTTGGCCTTGCCCTCCTTCGCGCGGTGCGAGCGGGCGAGAAACGCCTGGTCGAGGGCGTTGGGTGTCCATCCCGGGCGCTTGGCGCAGGGGCCGGACGAAAAGTGCGTGGTCTTCGGGCGTGTGCCCGGCTTGGCGGCCGGTTGCGCGTGGGCAACGAAAGGCCGAGCAGGTGTCGCGGTCATGTGCCTATCCTTCCAGATAGAAGCCGCCCGTTGGGGGGCGGTGTCCCGTCGCGGGGGTTAAGCGCGCCGTGGCCAGAAGTCAATTGCGCCAAAGGCTGGCTCGTAGACCAATGCCATGGTCAGCGGCGTGTCATGGGCCTATCGCGCGACGTGCGCGACCCACGCGCTCAGCCCCACACGTTTGTCCCCACGTGCTCTTGTCCCCACGCGCTCTGGCCGCCGTCGCCGATCCCGGCTAGCCTCGACTGAGTGACCGACGGGAGGTGGCGCGCCATGAGCTTCGAGAAACCCTATGAGGGCATCAAGGTCGTCGACCTGAGCCAGGGCGTCGCCGGTCCCTATTGCGCGATGCTGCTGGCGCGGCACGGCGCCGAGGTCGTCAAGGTGGAGCCGCTCGAAGGCGACTGGTCGCGGGCACTCGGCGCCGTCTACGGCGACAACACGGCGTTCTCGGTTGCAGCCAACCTCGGCAAGAAGAGTATCGCCGTCGATCTGAAGTCGGCGCAAGGCAAGGCGATCGTCGAGAAGCTGATCCCCAAGGCCGACGTGTTCCTCGAAGGCTTCCGCCCTGGCGTGATCGATCGGCTGGGTTTTGGCTACGACAAGCTCAAGGCGGTCAACCCCGGCCTCATCTATCTCTCCGTCTCGGGCTTTGGGCAGGAGGGTCCGCTGCGCGAGAAACCGGCGATGGACCCGATCCTGCAGGCGTTCACCGGCTTCATGTCGGAGAACAAGGGCTCAGATGGCGTGCCGCATCGCACGCCGACCATCATCATCGACATGTCGACGGCGCTCTACTCGCACCAGGCGGTGGTGGCGGCGCTCTATGCGAAAGCCAAGGGCGCACCGGGCCGCCGCATCAACGCGAGCCTGATGGAGGCCGCCGCCAACCTGCAGGCGATCCGCATGATGAGCGCGGTGCGTGACGGCCCGTTCCGCAACGTGGCGGGACCAGGCGGCACCTACCAGGCGAGCGACGGGAGCTGGGTGCAGATCGCGGCCGTGAAGAACCACGAGTTCGAGGGCGTGTGCAAGGTGCTGGGTCTCGACGACCTGCTCGGCGATCCGAAGTACGCGTCGACGGCGAACCGTTACGAGGCGGCGCCTTATCTCGCCCAACGCGCCCGCGATGCGATCGCGAGCAAGCCCGGCGCCTACTGGCGCGACAAGCTCACCGAGGCTGGCCTGCAGAACGAGATGATCCAGACCTACGACGAGTTCGTCGCGCATCCGCATACCGAGGCGGTGAAGCTGATCTCGTGGACCGCGCAGCCCGGCTCCGACAAGCCGTGGGCGACGCCCAATCCGCCGGGCACTGAGCGGCTTGCCTCAGGCGCCGCCGACGCCATCGCACCCGCACTCGGCCAGCACACGCGAGAGGTGCTGTCGGGCCTCGGCTATGGCTCAGCCGAAGTCGCCAAGCTGATCGAGGCGAAGGTGGTGAAGGCGGCGTGAGGCGACAGCGTGCCTCTCGATCGGGACGCCCCCCCTCTTGGTGCAATTGACCACGCGACTGGCGGGAGGGCGGGGGCCGGCTGCTCGGGACGTGCCGAGGGACTCGCCAGATCGCGCAGTGTGAAGTCGCGTCAAAGCTACCGTTCGCGTGCGCAAGCCGTCGCAGGATCGACGGGCCGGGCCTGCAACCGCAACAGCACAGGCGGCGGTGCGGAATACTGCGCCACTCACCCGAAGTTCAGCTTCAGTCCTGGCTCGGGCCACTGCAGCTTGCCGAGGTTGCCCTTGTCGGAGAGCGTCACGTAGGCTGTCCGCATGTCGGCGCCGCCGAAACAAATGTTTGTCGGGTAGACATCGGGCATCTTCACCTCGCGGACGACCTGTCCTTTCGGCGAAATCTCGGTGACAAAGCCGGTCGTCAAGGTTGTGACGGCGATGTTTCCGGACGCCATCACGGCGAGGCTATCGAAGCGCGCCTTGCCGGGCAGGCCCGCGATCATGCGGCCACTGTGGGGTGCGAACTCGGACTTCAGTCTCAGTTTGCCCGGCCCCTGCACCTCGAACGCCCACAGCCGTGCTCCCTCGGTGTCGGCGGCGTAGAGCGTCTTCCCGTCGGGCGAGAGCCCGCAACCGTTCGGCGAGAGGATCGGGTACGCCGCCTCGATGATCTTCGAGCCGTCGGGCAGCGCGTAGTAGATGCCGCCGTTGTCGCGATGGCGTGGATAGCGCTTGCCCAGGTCGGTGAACCAGAAGCCACCGTCGGTGTCGAACACGAGGTCGTTGGGCGCTGAAAGCTTGTGGCCGTCGACGTGCGTGTAGAGCATCGTTTGTGCGCCGGTCTTGGGGTCGAGGCGCGAGACCCAGCCTCCCTTGTAGTCGGGATGCGGGCCCATCCCCATCGAGTGGCCGGCAACGTAGCGGCTGCCGCCGTTGTTGCAGAGATAGAACGCGCCGTCAGGCCCGAGCGCGAGGCCGTTCGGCCCGCCGCCGGTGTCGGAGAACAACGAGACCTTGCCGTCGGCCGCGACGCGCGTGCAGCGGCCGTTGCGGATCTCCGTCAGCACCACGGAACCGTCGGGCATGGCCACCGGACCCTCGGGAAAGCCGAGGCCGGAAGCGAGAATTTTCACGTCGGACATGATGCGTATCCTTTTCGAAGTTGTAGGGCGCAATAGGCCCCCTTGGGCCGTATTGCGGTCCTTGAATGCCTTCGGCGCAATACGGCGGACGTACAGACCGCCTATTGCGCCCTACATCCGCGCCAGCAACTCGACGAGCTTTGCCGCATTCGTCGTCTCGATTGCCGCGACCTCCTTCGCGAGCGCGTCGGCGCTGGCCTTGCCGATCACCGGCGGCGACAGCGTGTGGAACTTCGCCAGCAGCGCGCGGTCGCGATCGGGATTGCTCGGATGCCCCGAGGGGTCCATGCGCTCGTTGCGCTCGAAGGCGTTGGAGCCGGGCGCCTTCTCGATCTCGACCCAGGCGGCATAGCGGCCGGGATAGAGCTTGTCTTGCGCTGGATCGTGCGACACCTCGATCGCCTGTGCGAGCTTCGTCACCGCGGGGTCGGCAATGCGTTCGGGCGAGAACTGGGGGGGAAGCGCCGCGCCATCGAGCAGTGCGATGGCGATGCAATAGCGGATCGACATCTGGGCGTTGAGTTCGCTGCCCTGTTCATAAGGGAAGCCGCACTGCACGCGAACGACTTCGGCGACGCCCGCCCGCACGCGTTGGCCCGGTTTCCATTTTGGCCGCAGCTCCACCGCGCAGTCGATATAGGAGTGGAGACTGCCGCAGCACGAGTAGGGCTTGAAGGTCGAATCGGCGCCGTGCCACGTCTGCCCGAGGCCGTCGACCAGCGGTCCGGTCTTGGCTTTCGACGAATGGGCCCACAGGAAGCCGCCGTCCTCGGCCTCGTAGATCTGCGTCGGGCCGCTGAAGCCGAGTTCGGCGAGCTCGGCTGCCATGACGCCGGCCTGCGCCGCGCGTCCCGGATGCAGCCGCTTCGACATGGTGCCGTCAGCATTGAACGCCCACAGTCCGCCCGACTGCGTGCCGGCGAGGCCGAGCGCCCACGCGGTGCGCTCAGCGTCCAGGCCCATGATCACGGCTGAGGCAGCGGCAGCGCCGAACGTGCCGCAGATGGCGGTCAAGTGCCAGCCGCGCAGCCGCCCCTCGGACGGGTCGAGCGCCAGCGACGTGCGGATCATCACCTCGTAGCCCGCCGCGATCGCCGTCTCGAGCGTCTTGCCGTCGGCGCCGCGTGCTTCCGCCATGGCGATCGCTGCCGGGATCACCACGGCGCCCGGGTGCAACTTCGAATTGTGGAAGTCGTCGAGTTCGAAGGCGTGCGCTGCAACGCCGTTGTAGAGCGCCGCGTCGCCGGGGCGGAACCGTGCGGTGTTCTCGCCCCAGGCCGTCGCGAGACCTTTGCCGCCGGCCGTCAGCGCGCCGCGCTTGACCCATTGCCCGACCGATTTCGTCCAGGGCTGGTCGAGTCCGGCGAGCGTCGCGCCGAACGTATCGGTGATGAGCAGCCGCAGCGCGTGGCGCACGTTCGGCGGAATGTCCTCGTGGCGCAGCTGCGAGATCCAGTCGGCCACCATGCGGGTGACCGGTGCGGGCTTCACCTTCGTCAAGCTGGTCGCAGTCATTCGGCGGCTCCTTTTGGGCGGCGATAGTAGACGTGCCCGTCGAACAGGCGGCGGGCGGTGCGGTAGAGGGCGCCGTATTCGGCGCGCATGCCTCCGTTGGCGCCCGGTTCGGCGACGACCTTGGCATCGACGACCGTCACGCCCGAGGGTTGCGCAATGCGGATCTGCCGGCTCTCGGGGATCGGGCCGGCGAGGCGGTGCGCGATGCTGCCGGGAATGCGAACCGCGACCGCGAGGCACGTGGCGCCGGTGACGGGAACTGCGCGGTGCGGCTGGCCGACCGAGATCATGCGCACGGCGATATCCATGTCGGCGGCGGTTAGCTTGCGGCCGGAGAGTGTGGACGCCGCCTGCGGAGCCGAGATGATCGCCACCTTCGGCACGCTCGGGATCTTGGCGGCGCTGGCGAGATCGGGCGCGAGGCCCATGGCGACGGAGGCGGCGAGGCGGATCGCCTCGAGCTTCCCCAGCAGTTCGGTGTCGCGCTCCATGGCGGCGGGGAGATCGGTGCCGCTGCGCCCGAGGTCGGCAGCGGCGACGAACACGCAGGGGTTAGCGGCATCGACGAGGCTTGCCTCGATCGCACCGACGCCGGCAACCTCCAGCACGTCGACAGCGCGCCCCGTCGGCAAGAGTTTCCCCGTGCGCGAGCCGCCGGGCTCCATGAATTCGAGCCGCACCGGCGCGCCGGTACCCGAGAC
>JANOJW010000575.1:0-2276 GCA_031418955.1 Hyphomicrobiales bacterium
GTCCGCATCGATCCCGCTGCACCGCATGGCATCGCCACGCTCGGCGAGTTTGGTCATGTCGGCATCCGAGTGACCGAGAAACATCGCCCCGCGCGGGCTGAACATCACATTGTAATTCAGCTCGTCGCTCAGATGCTCCCACATCTTTAGCCCATGCTCGAACAGATTATGGAGCGGCGCGAGGCGATAGTTGGAACGCACAATGGTCGTGTTCCGCCCCGTATTCCCCCCGCCGATCCAGCCCTTCTCGAGCACCGCGACATTGCGCACGCCATGCTCGGCCGCAAGGTAGTAGGCGGTCGCAAGCCCATGCCCGCCGGCACCGACGATGACGACGTCGTAGGCTGACTTGGGTGCTGGATCGCGCCACTGCCGCGGCCAGCCCTGATGACCGGCGAACGACTGGCGCAGCAGTGTGCCGAACGAAAAGCGCATGCTGTTCCCCCTCTCCCCGTTCCCTTCACTTGAATGGGGAGAGGGGAAGGGTGAGGGGCGGCAGCACGCTCAGTCCGAGCAAGCGGCCGCCCCTCACCCTAACCCTCTCCCCGTGAAGGACGGGGAGAGGGGAAGACCACCATCCTACTCCACCGTCAGCTTGAACAGCGTCGTCGTCTCCATGTCGTCGCCGTACCAGGCGGTGATCGCCGCCTCGCGCGTGCCGACATAGCTGATCTTTCCGGCTTCCTGCGTCATCGGCAGGTCGTGGCCCGGCACCAGCACGCTGCCGGGCTTGGCGCGCCAATGCCCCCAAATCATCTCGATCGAGGCGCGGCTTACCGCGGCGTCATAGGTCATGTCGGTGGTGCGCGAGACGAGCTCGGCCCGGTTCTTCGCGGCGTCGCCCGTGAACACGACGTCCTTGTCGCGCCCGGCGAGCACATAGACGAGGCAGCCCGGCGTGTGGCCCGGCGCGATGTGCGCGGTCATGCCGGGGAACACGGTGTCGCCGTCCTTGATGGTGCGCAGCGTCTCCCATTTCTCCAGACGCTCGACGTAGAGCTCAGGGACCGGCGTCTCGCCCCAGGGCTGCTCGAGCGCCCATTTCAGCTCGACGTCGCCGAGATAAATGCGGGCATGCCGAAACAGCGGCCAGTTGATCGAGTGATCCCAATGCGAGTGCGTCAAGATCAGGTCGGTGACGTCTCTAGGCGTCAGCCCGCGCGCCTTCAGGCCGTCGATGACGAGCTTGCGCATGCTGAACGTGCCGGCATCGACGAGCGCCACACGCCCGCCGCCACGGATCAGCACCACCGTGCTCCAGCCAAGCCCGCCGTGGCAGACGCTCTTGCCCGGAAAGCCCTGCACCAGGATGTCGATCTGGGTGCCGTCGAGTTGCATAGCTCGCCCCTTCATGTAGAACCCGATCTTAACTGGCGCCTTCAGATGCCCACAAGCATCCGGCGCGTCTATTCTTGCGCCTTCAGATGCCCACAAGCATCCGGCGCGTCTATTCTTGCGCCTTCAGATGCCCACAAGCATCCGGCGCGATTTACAGCCCCCCGCCCCGGCCTTAGAACCGGGTTGACGCTTACGTCCGGGCCCGGGGAAGACGACGCCGATGTTCAAGAAGATTCTGATCGCCAACCGCGGCGAGATCGCCTGCCGCGTGATCAAGACCGCGCGAAAGATGGGCATCAAGACGGTCGCGGTGTACTCGGACGCGGATCGGGATGCCTTGCACGTCGAGATGGCCGACGAGGCCGTGCACATCGGCCCGGCGGCCGCCGCCCAATCCTACCTCGTGATCGAGAAGATCGTGGACGCCTGCAAGCGTACGGGCGCAGACGCCGTGCACCCGGGCTACGGCTTCCTGTCCGAGCGCGAGGCGTTCCCCGTCGCGTTGGAGAAGGCCGGCATCGTGTTCATCGGCCCGAACCCGAAGGCCATCGCGGCCATGGGCGACAAGATCGAATCGAAGAAGGCGGCGGCCAAGGCCAAGGTCTCGACCGTGCCCGGCTACCTCGGTGTGATCGCGGACACAACTCAAGCCGTCAAGATCGCCGCCGAGATCGGCTATCCGGTGATGATCAAGGCGTCGGCTGGCGGCGGCGGCAAGGGCATGCGCATCGCCTACACTGCCAAGGAGTGCGAAGAAGGCTTCGGCCTCGCCCGCTCGGAGGCGAAGTCGAGCTTCGGCGACGACCGCGTGTTCATCGAGAAGTTCATCGAGAACCCGCGCCACATCGAGATCCAGGTGCTGGGCGACAAACACGGCAATGTGGTCCACCTGTTCGAGCGCGAATGCTCGATCCAGCGGCGCAATCAGAAGGTCATCG
>JANOJW010000576.1:0-2091 GCA_031418955.1 Hyphomicrobiales bacterium
GTTGGAAGCCACATTCGTGCACGGGCCGCACGCCGACGCAAGCGTTAGCCGATCCGCAGCATCGTCAAGGCGCAACCGGGTCTGCCGATCTACACGGCAGCGATCGCGCCGGCCGGCTTGCGAACCGCGGGCGAGGTCGCCGACGGCGTGCTGCCGATCTATCTCTCGCCCGAGAAGGCCGATCTCGTATCGAAGCACGTGATCGAGGGCCGCGTTGCAGCCGGCAAGCCAGCCAGCCTCGACGGCTTCGACATCGCGCCGTATGTGACCATGGAGATGGGCTCGGACCTGCAGACGTGCCGCGATGCGATCAAACCGCGGCTCGCGCTCTACATCGGCGGCATGGGCGCGCGCGAGAAGAACTTCTACAACGACTACGCCAAGCGGCTCGGCTATGCGGACGCGGCCGTCAAGATCCAGAACGAGTTCCTCGCGGGCAACCGCAACGAGGCGGCAGCCGCCGTACCCGACAAGCTGATCGACGAGATTGCGCTGGTCGGCCCGCCTGATCGCATCAAGGGTCGCGTCAAAGAGTGGAAGGCAGCGTCCAAGGGCGGCCAGATCGGCACCATGCTGATCGCGGGCGGCGACGCGGCTGCCCTGCGCGTGCTGGCGGAGGCTGTCGCGTAGACGCGGGCAGCCAGCCTACCGCCTTGGGCAGCCCATGGCGTCGGCGACGCCGATGAAGCTGTCGGTGACCACGTCCCAAGCGTGGCTCGCCGCCATGTCCTTCTTCTGGTTCGGGCCGTACTCGGAGCGGCGCACCACGAAGGCGGTGCGATAGCCGGTGGCCGCTGCCGCCGCCAGATCGTCGTTGTGGGCCGCGACCAGCATCACCTCGGACGGCTCGAGGTTCAGCAGCGCAGCGTTGCGCTGGTAGCACTCGGGCAGCGGCTTGTAGGCGCGCACGGGCTCGGCGCCCAGCACCACATCCCAAGGGAGACCGGCGCGCTTGGCCATCCGCGTCAGCAGGCCCACATTGCCGTTCGACAGCGTGCCGATGATGTAGCGCCGCTTCAGCCGCAACAGTCCGTCGACCGCATCGGGCCACGGATCGAGCCGGTGCCAGATGGTGTTCAGGTGCTCGATCTCGTGCTCGGAGACGCCGCGAAGATTGTAACGCTCGATGAGTGCCACGAGGCTCTCGCGATGCAGATCATCGAGAATGGTCCACGCGCGCCGTCCGGTGCGCACCTGCTCCATCGACGGCTGGTAGAGGCCGCGCCAGTCGTCGGCAAAGCGCGCCCAGTCGGCTTCGAGCCCACGGCCGTTGCCGAAGGCGGTGAGCTCGCGGATCACGCTGCCGCGCCAGTCGACCACTGTGCCGAACACGTCGAACAGCAGCGCCTTGACGTTGTCCTTCGGGTTCATCCAGCCTCTCCCACTCAACCACTCGATCCACACCAAGGCGGCTGCTCAGCCGATCACCCGGTCGCGCCAGCTCGCATCAGGCACCGCGCACGTCTGCGTCCGCCCAAACAGCGCGTAACGGTTCTGCGCGATGGCATCATAGAGGCGCTCGCCCAGCGACGCCGGCAGCAGGCCCACGATGGCGGCTGCCCGCCGGAGGCCGCCGAGCCGCGTCATGATGCCAGCGAAGGCGTCGAGCTTGCCGCAGACCCGCCCCTCCGCCACCAGCAGGTTGGTCTCGTAGTTAACGGCATCGAGGCCGTAGTGGCGAAACAGCGCCGCGCCCAATGGTGATTGCGCGGTCGCAAAGCGGAACTGACGGGTGGTATCGTGCCGCGCGACGAACCGCGCAAAGCCCGAGCACAGCACGCACACGCCGTCGAACACGATCAGCGGCCGGTCGTCGGGAAAGCGGGGGACGCTCTCGTCGTCGCGGTAGGAGTAGGGACGCGCTGTAGCGAGTGCGTGCGCATCCTTTGCGACAAGCCGCCCAATTGCATCGTGACTATGACCCATCAGCCTCAACATAGCTCCTCGACGATTACCCTGTGCCGCCGCAGCGCGACACGGTTCTCCCTCCAGCCGCCATCGGTCGCATTTACGATAGGCACGCGGACGTCTCCGGCGCAGGCGACCGCAACGAACACCCGGTCCGCCGCATCAAATTTGGCCAAGTCCGGA
>JANOJW010000577.1:0-3031 GCA_031418955.1 Hyphomicrobiales bacterium
TGCGACGCGCATGCAGTTGTCGAAGCCGTTGCGGAAGCGGGCGACGTGGTTGTCCCAGGTCGGTCCGGCGAAGTGCGCGGTCAGCACCACGTTGTCGAGCTTGAACAAGGGATTGTTCGGCGGCGGCGGCTCCTGGTCGAAAAACAAATAGGGACAGTTTCAATTTCGGCGCTCAGCGGCGATGGTGTTCGGGACCAAGCGCCGCGGTTCGATGGGGCGCGGGCTGGGAGTCCGCAAAGCTTCGGAAATTCAAACTGTCCCCATTTCGCGCAAACTGTCCCCATTTCGCGCGCCCCCGCCAGTTTTGGGGTGGTGGCGATGGTCCAAGGCTCGGCCCTTGACCCGAGCAGCCCGTTCGCCTACGAGACCTCTTGTGCGGGCTCGTCTGGGCCCGTATTTCGTTTGCGCCACCGCGGCCGCCCTCGAGGGCGGCCTGTCGGCCGGGGTCCCGGCAGAGGAGGCGGCGCGCCATCCCGTGCATAATGAAAGACGGAAGACCGACCGATGACCAAGCGCGTCCGCGCCAAGCACAAGATCGACCGCCGCCTGGGTGAGAACATCTGGGGCCGCTCGAAAAGCCCGCTCAACCGCCGCAACTCGCGCCCCGGCCAGCACGGCGAGCGCCGGGCCGGCAAGATGTCGGACTTCGGCACCCAGCTGCGCGCCAAGCAGAAGCTCAAGGGCTATTACGCCAGCATCAACGAGCGCCAGTTCAACAAGATCTACCAGGAGGCCTCGCGCCTCAAAGGCTCGACCTCCGAGCACCTGATCGGCCTGCTCGAGCGCCGTCTCGACGCGCTCGTCTACCGCGCCAAGTTCGTGCCGACAGTGTTTGCCGCTCGCCAGTTCGTGTCGCATGGACATGTGTCGGTGAACGGCAAGCGCGTCACCGTGCCGAGCTACCGCCTGAGGGTCAACGACGTGGTCGAGATGAAGGAATCCTCGCGCCAGCTCGTGATGGTGCTCGAGGCGGCCAAGAGCCCCGAGCGCGACGTGCCCGACTACATCGAAGCCGACCACAACAAGTACACCGCCAAGCTGCTGCGCATCCCGGCGCTGGCCGACGTACCCTACCAGGTGCAGATGCAGCCCAACCTGGTGGTCGAGTTCTACTCTCGTTAAGTGGCGCCTTCGGATGGGACTTTAGCTGGCGCCTTCGGATGCCCACAAAGCATCCGGTGCGTGGATACAGTCGGGACGAGCGGGGATGCCTCGCTCGGCCGTTTCGTATTATGGTCGCGCGAGTTCGTGACGCGGTCGTTCGGTGCTGGGCATGACGTAGTTCGTGGCCGTGATCGGCGGGGCGACGGGGGCGGCCGCAAAGCGCCTCGTCGAGGTGCTGGTGGCCGATCCCGACTGGCGTGTCGTCGGGCTGTCGCGCAACCCGCCACGCTCGGAGCACCCGCGGCTCACGTACATGGCAGCCGACCTCACCGACCTGCAGTCGAGCCGCGCCGCACTGGCCAAAGTGCCGGAGGCGACGCACGTGTTCTACACGGCACGCGCGAAATTCACCGACGCCACCGTCGGCGTCGAGGACGTCGCGGGGAACGCGGCGATGCTGCGCAATCTCGTCGAAGCGGCGGAGGCGTCGGCAAAGGGCCTGCAGCACGTGCATCTCGTCGAGGGCACGAAATGGTACGGCATGCACATCGGTTCGACGCTGTCGCCGTTCCGCGAGGACGACCCGCGCCACATGCCGCCGAACTTCTACTACGCGCAGCAAGACCTGTTGAGCGAACGGCAGGCGGGCAAACGCTGGACGTGGTCGGCGTCGCGCCCCGGGTTCCTCTACGACTTCGCGCCGGAGCGGGCGCGCAACCTGGTGCCGATCATCGGCCTGTGGGCCGCGATGTGCCGCGAGCACGGGATGGCGCTCGACTTTCCGGGCAAGCCGGCCTGTTGGGGCGCGCTGTTCGAGGCGACCGACGCCACCCAGCTCGCCCGCTCGATCAAGTGGATGGCGACCGCGGAGGCTGCCCGCAACCAGGCCTACAACGCGATGGACGGCGGGCTGTTCCGCTGGTCGCGCCTGTGGCCGCAGATCGCGAAGATGTACGGGCTCGAGGTGGGCCAGATCCGGCCGATGCGGCTCACCGACTGGATGTCGGACAAGGCCCCGGCCTGGGACGCCATGGTCGAGCGCTACGGCCTCAAAGCCCAGCGCATGGACGAGGTTGTGACCTGGGCGTTCGGCGACTTCGTATGGGGGCTCGAGCGGGATGTGGTGTCGAGCACGGTGAAGATCCGGAGCCACGGGTTCCACGACACGGTCGACACCGAGGCCCAGATCCTCGCGCATCTGGCGCGCTACCGGGCGGAGAAGATTTTGCCGTGAGGTGCGTCAATCAATGACGATGTTGCCTAGATCGCGGCGACTGTGCAGGACCCGGATGACGAGCACATCATCGCCATCGTCTCCGACGAAGCGGTAGTTAGGATATTGTAGTTGCCATGGAGAGCGATGCGCACGTCATGGCCGACATCTGTAACGACACGATGGCGAATTCGGTGATCAGCGAGGCGCTGAAAGTGCTCGGACAATTCGAGAACGAAGGTGTGAGCTCGCTTCTGGTCATCCTTAGCTATCCATCGTCGGATCGATCGCAGGTCTGCAACCGCCTTTGGACGGAGTTTGTACGTAGGCACGATCAACCGGACGACTTGATATCGGCTTCGGCCTCGGCCAGCAGCTCGGCCATCGCACTTGGACCATCCACCGGCTCGCCGCTCTCCTCGCCGAGTCGAATCTCGTTGAGCAGCCACCTCGCACGGGCGAGTTCGCGCGCCTCCTCGATCACCGCATGGGCGGTCGCGCTGTCGAGACGCGCGAGATCCTCGGCTAGCGCCTCGATAGCATCCTGGTAGGGGCGTTGCTTCGTACTTGTCATAACTCCATTCTACCACCGATTGGTCGGAACGTGAACAATGACGCCGTGATCGCCACGTTGTGCGCCCCGGCACGGCGTTGGCGGAGGCGGGGGGCTTGGTCTATAAGTCGCGCATGAGCCACTGAATCCCCTCTCCCCGT
>JANOJW010000578.1:0-12119 GCA_031418955.1 Hyphomicrobiales bacterium
CACGGACGGCAATCATGGCCGCAGCGTCGCACAAGGCGCCACGCTGGTCGGCGCGCGCGCCAAGAACATCGTGCACGAGCATGTGAGAGCGTCGCGCGTCGCTGCGATGGAGAAACTCGGCGCTACCGTCACCCGCGTGCCCGGCACCTACGACGACAGCGTGGCGGAGGCCGCGCGCGTGTGCGAGGCGAACGGCTGGATCACGGTCTCCGACACGGCGTGGCCAGGCTATGAGCGCATTCCGGGGCTCGTCATGCAGGGCTACACGGCGATCATTCGCGAGGCGTTGCGTCAGATGCCCGCGATGCCGACGCATGTGTTCGTCCAGGCCGGGGTGGGTGGCATTGCGGCAGCGATTGCCGGCCATCTCGAGATCGTTCACGGCGAGCGGCGCCCCGATTTCGTCGTGGTCGAGCCGCAGCGCGCGGCCTGCATCTACGCCAGCGCCGCGGCCGGCCGGCTGACCAAGGTGCCCGTCGGCCGCCCGACCGTGATGGCCATGCTCGACTGCTACGAACCGTCGCTGTCAGCCTGGCGCGTGCTGTCGCGCGCGGCCGACGCCTTCATGACCGTCGACGAGCACGAAGCAATCGCCATCATGAACCGGCTGGCGCGTCCGGCCGCCGGCGACCCGGCGATCGTGTCGGGGGAAAGCGGCGGCGTGGGTCTTGCGGGCCTCGTGCAGGCGGCCGGGGACGCACGCCTGAGCACCGCGCTCGGCCTTGCCAGCTACGCGAGCATTCTGGTGATCAACACGGAGGGCGCGACCGACCCCGGCCGCTACCGAGAGCTCGTCGGCCTCACCCCGGAAGAGGTCGCCGCGAGATGAGGCGCGCTGAGCGCTTATTTTTTTCTTCGCCTCCAGATGCCCACTTCGCATCCGGCGGGTTCGCGCCTCCAAATGCCCACGTCGCATCCGGCGCCTCGAACAGGGCTTGCGCGTCGCGCCCAAAAGCCCGACCTTTCGGCGCCATCTTGAACGACCGCCGGGGGACTGCATGACTGCCGCCTATCAAGGGCTGACCGTACTCGACTTCACGACGACAATCGCTGGCCCCCACTGCACGCGCATGATGGCCGACCTCGGCGCGACGGTGATCAAGATCGAGGCGTCGGACGGCGACATGATGCGCACGCGCCCGCCGCTGCGCAAAGGCGCCAGCACCTCGTTCGGCCAGCTCAATATCGGCAAAAAGAGCGTGGTGCTCGACCTGAAAGGCAAGGCGTCGATTGCCGCCGTGTCGAAGCTCATCGCCAAGTGCGACGTGCTGGTCGAGAACTACCGGCCGGGCGTCATGACGCGCTTCGGGCTCGATTATGCGACGATCGCCGCGAAGCACCCGCGCCTCGTCTACTGCTCGATCTCGGGCTTCGGGCAGAGCGGACCATCGTCCGGGCTCGCGGCTTATGCGCCGGTCATCCACGCAACGTCCGGCTTCGATCTCGCGCACATGGCGCATCAGCGTGGGCGCACGCAGCCCGACAACTGCGGCATCTTCATCGCCGACGTGGTATCCGGCACCTACGCGTTCGGGGCGATCGGCGCGGCGCTGCATCAGCTCAGCTTGACCGGCAAAGGCCAGCACATCGACGTCTCCATGCTCGAGAGCATGCTGTCGCTGACGCTGAGTGAAATGCAGGCGGCGCAGTTCGAGCTGCCGCCGCCGCCGAAGCGGCCGATCTTCGGGCCCGTCGCGACCAAGGACGGCTTCATCCATATCGCCGTGGCGAGCGAGCGCACCTTCCAGAACCTCGCCGCTTGCGCGGGCCGCCGGGATTGGATTACCGACACGCGCTTCGAGAAGTACATGGATCGCCGTAACAACTGGGGCGACCTGATGGACGAGTTCGAGATCTGGTCCAAGGCGCACACCAACACGCAGTGCCTCGCCGCGCTCGACACGGCGGGCGTGCCGGCGGCGGCCTACCGGACGGTGCGCGAGGCGATGGCCGATCCCCAGCTCGCCCACCGCCGCGCGTTCAACGAAGTCGCCGACGCCGGCGGCACCTTCCGCGCGCTGAACCCGCCGTTCCGCATGTCGGCCTCGCGCACCGCGGCCGGACCCCGGGTCCCTGCGCTCGGCGAGCATACGCGTGAGGTGCTGGCCGAGGCCGGCCTCTCGGCGGCCGAGATCGACGCGCTGGCACGTGAGGCGTGACGCTGCCGCCCTACCGTTGTGGCAGCGTCCGCGGTATAGCAAGTCTCATGCGTCAACTCGCTCTCGTCGCCGGGGTCTTGATCGCCGCCTTGCTGCTCGGCGGCGCGGGCTTGTATGTCTCGCAGACCGCAACGAGCACCCGGGCCGCGCCGAGAGACCTGCACACGTTCATGCACTTGGGCTGCACGCACCACACGCACGGCCCACGGTGGCACCAGGATCACGGCCGCACGCTCGGCGCCAAGCGCCCCGACGGCGACACGGACTAGACCGAAACCGACAGAGGCCCCGCATGTACAAGCTGATCAGCGCGACGCCGAGCCCCTACGCCCGCAAGGTGCGGATCGCCCTCATCGAGAAGGGCTTGCCCTTCCAACTCGTCACCGAGGTGCCGTGGGACAACGCCACCGAGACGCCTAGGTACAATCCCCTCGAAAAGCTGCCGATCCTGATCGCCGGCGACGGCCACAGTGTCTATGAGTCCCGCTACATCCTCGAATGGCTCGAGGCCAAGCACGCCGTCCCACCGATGCTGCCCGACGACAGCGACGGCCGACTCGCTGCCCGCCACGTCGAGGTGCTGGCGGACGGCGTGTGTGATGCCTTCGTGCTGACGTTCTGGGAGCGGGCGCGCGCGCCAGAGCACCAGAGCCGGGAATGGCTCGCCCGCCAACGCCGCAAGATCGACGGCGGCATCCGCGCGCTGGCCGAGATCGTGGGGGCCCGCGAGTACGCGGTGGGCCAACGCTTCGGCCTCGCCGACATCGCGGCGGCGACCGTGATCGGTTATCTCTCGGTGCGCGACCCGTCCTACGACTGGCGCGGGCCGTATCCCAACCTCGCCCGGTACAGCGACCGCATGGAGCAGCGACCGTCGTTCGCTGGAACGCGTCCCGTGCCGCAGAAGATCACCGACAAGGTGGTGTAAAGCGCAGGCGCAAGGCGCGCCTTCAATCCACGTAGCGCACCTTCGAGGATTTGAGCAGATCCTCGATGCCGCCGAGATTGGAGAACCCCTCGCGGATCTTCTTCTGGGTCGTCACTTCGGCCGCGAGCACCGCAGCGATGCGCGGCAGCAAGCGGTCGAGATCGGCCTGCGGAATGATCACGATGCCGTCGCGGTCGCCGATCACGACGTCGCCCGAGCGCACCTGAACGCCGCCGACGACGACCGGCAGCCCGACGCGACCAGGGCCACTGCGCACGCAGGAGTTCGGCGTGATGCCGCGGCAGAACAACGGCAGGCCGACGGGCAGCAGGCCGGCGAGATCGCGCATCATGCCGTCGATGACGATGCCAGCGAGGCCCTTGTTCTTCGCCATGATGGCGGTGTTGTCGCCGAACACGGCGGAGTGCGGGAAGCCTTCGGACGCCGAGACGAGCACGTCGCCGGGCTTGGCCAGCGCCAGCGCGCCCAGGATGGCCAAGTTGTCGTTGGGCCCCGTCTCGCAGGTGATCGCGAACCCGAGCATCGTGCAGCACCCGGGATCGAGCGGCTTGATCGCGGCATCGAGCGCGCCGCGCCCCTCCATAGCGTCGACCGCCTGGCCGGTCTGCACGCCCCGCAGCTTCTCGAGCTTGGCCGCGGCGGGCCGCTTCCACGACTTGGCGATGGTGAGGAGTGGGGGATCTTCGAGCATGGCGGGCCTCGCGCGATTTCCGATGAGCAGGATGGGTGTCGCCATGCCCTGGCATGGACGGTCGGGATGACGAATCACCCGCCGAACTCCTTTTCCCAGGCGGCTGGAACGCGGCCGAGCCGGCGGCGCACGCCATCTGCCTGCGGGCGCAGCATCTGCCGCAAGTGGGCGCGCACGGGCTCGGGCAATACCGCCTGCTGGCTCGGGTTGAAGCGGCGGCCGAGCTCGCCGAAGTCCTCAGGCCTGAAGGCGATGCCGATGAAGCGGCAGACCTGCTCCAGCGCCTTCAGTCGGTCGGCGTGCATCTCCTCGTAGAACAGGGCGAGCGTCTGGTCGGGGCGGAACACCGCCGCCATGTCGTCAAGCGTCGCTGAATAATCGCCAAGCTCGCCAAAGCGCGGCTCGGCGAGCATCGCCACGATCGCCTCCGTCGACTGCCGGTTGGCATCGAGCCCGCGCACGCGGCACTGGTGCAGCACCTGGCTCCACGTCCGCTCGATCGGGTTGCGCATGATGAACAGCACGCGCGCGTCGGGCGCCAGCCGCTTGATGTGTGAAAGGCCCTTGGGACCCAGCATCGCGTACTCCGGCGTGATCTCGCCGGCGAAGGCCTTAGAGCCCCGGTGACGGAACAGCCCCGCATACCAGGCGTCGTCGATCGGGCTCGCCATGTACTGGCGATACCAAGACCACTGGCTCTTGTGCTCGGCGAACCGGCTCCACTGCGTCCACAGGCGCTGGTGGTACTTGCGATAGCGCGAGCGCCGCTTTTGGGTCGACAAATGCTCGGTGATGCCGGCCACATGATCGAAGTAGTGGATCTCCTTCACCGGCGTGATGAAGAGATCTGGATGCGTCGCCAGCATGCGCGCAAGCCACGTCGTGCCCGACTTCTGCGCGCCGATGCAGACGAAGAATTTGTCGATCACGGGGCTCGACATCCCTCACCCGCTCCTTGTCCTCAGCCGCCGCCGCGGCACCCAGCGACCTCAGCCGCCACCGCGGCGCCCAGCGACGCACCCACCACGCAGCGATCCCACCCGAGGCCGAGGCTTCCCGCCACCCCGCAGCGCCGGTTTCCCATCAACGCAAGGCCATGAACTCATGAGACGATTTTTATTCGTGGCGCACCATACAGGATAAAAGTGCGAACACCTATGTGATTGAAATTGCCGTGTAATTTCTCGAATAATTGAGGTTCAGGTCTCTCGTAACAACGGCACCAAGTAGTGACCGTCGCCAAGATTAATCCTCCCATGTGGCCCCGCACGAGCCACTTCCGCCCTTTCCGGAAGTGCCGCGACGCGGTGCGCGATTAGCCGTCCTTGCTGGTAACATTCAACAGACGGCAAAGGAGGCTTTGCCCGACCAGGGTCGACCATGTCCTCTAGGAGTACCGTTCGCACAAAGCGACCGAAGGCAAAGATTGCGAGCGGTCCCCCGTAGTGCCGCCAATCCAAAAATTGATCGTGTAACCCGGCGGTGTTCAGTTCAATCACCTGAGCGATCGCAAATGTCTTGTCCCGACAATCAGCGTCGATGCTCCAACGAGGACTTACGAACGAATGGGCAAAGGCGTTCCGCAACATTCGGCTAATCTGGTAAGCGCATTTTACGCGCTCGTCGGTGTGACTCTTGGCATTTGGAAACAGCTCCGCAATCGCGTCACGGATGGTTCCAGACAATACGAGGGTAGCTGTAAGTTCCAACAATGATGCGGCCAAGTCAGCTTGGTCGTGACGTAACCCGAAGTCATCATATGACACGCGATGACGCCCGAACGTCCATTCTACGGGGACATCTAGGGTCTGCACATCGTTGGCGAGGGCCAGATGAACCGTGCACGCCAAGCGAAACTGCTGTTCGGCGAGTTTCAGTCGATTGATGTGAGTTGGGCGGATGTCCATGTTGACTTCCCTGCTAACACCGTCTCACGAAGTGCAAGCTATCATCTTGCGATCAATTTGGCGCTCCCTAGGGGAATCGAACCCCTGTTTTCAACGTGAGAGGCTGACGTCCTAACCGCTAGACGAAGGGAGCTCTCGCGGAGACGCTATAGGGGAGGGAGGGCGGCAAATCAAGCGGGTCATTGGTTGCGCCTTCGGTTGCCCAGTACCAACCGGCGCGTGCGCCTTCGGTTGCCCAGTACCAACCGGCGTGTGCGCCTTCGGTTGCCCCACAGCATCCGGCGTGTGAACTCAAACCGCCGTCAGGCCGTGACGGGGGAACTCCCGCGGACAGGATCGGCTGCCACCTGCGTGCGCCGCTGGCGCCGCCACAGCAGCACCAGGGCCGCGAGGATCGCGAAGTTGGCGAGGTTCGCCGCAAGCCCGGTCGCGAACGCCGGCGCATAAAAGCCGAAGTGGTCGTGCAGCACGCCCGCCGACCAGCCGCCGACCGCCATTCCGGACATGCCGGTCAGCAGCAGCATCGGCATGCGCCAGGAGGCTTCCTTGACGGGAAAATGCTCGCGCGCGGTCAACACGTAGGCCGGGATCAGCCCCGCAAAGCCTAAGCCGAACGCGGCGGACGCGACGAACAACAGCGCCTCGTCCTGCGTCATCAGGAAGGCCGAGATCGCCAGCGCCTGCGACGCAGAGCCCAGCAGCAGCGTATTGAGGCCGCCGATCTCGTCGGACAGCCACCCCCAGTACTGGCGCGAGAGGAAGGCGCAGATGAGCAGCAACGACAGCATCAGCGCGCCGGTGGCGGGCAGGATGTTGAGATCGCCGCAGTAGGCGACGAGGTGGGTCTGCGGCATCGCCATCGGAATGCAGCACAGGAACGAGGCCGCCGCCAGCATCCAGAACGTGACGTTCTTGGGCAGCCCCATGACGCGCTCAGCGTTGCCGCCCGCGCCCGCGGTGCCGGCCGCCGGCTCAAGGATTTCCGGCGGGCGCTTGAGGAACAGGAGCGCCAGCGGCACCACCGTGACGGCGACCAGCAAACCAAAGCTCCACATCGTCTGCCGCCAGCCCCAGGCAGCGATGGCGCGCTCAAACAGCGGCGGCCAGAATGCACCCGACACGTATTGCCCGCTGGCGATCAGGGCCAGCGCGGTGCCGCGGCGGCGCTCGAACCAGCGCGTCACGTAGACATAGAGCGGCGCGTTGATCCCAGCGCAGCCGATCAGACCGACGAACAGGCCGTGGCCGAGCCAGAGCTGCCATTGCTCGCCCAAGCTCGAGATCCACAGGCCCAGGCACACCATCACCGCGCCGAACGCCGCGGTCCAGCGCACGCCGACCTTCTCGGCGATCAGCCCCATGGCAAGCCCGCCGATGCCGGTGCCGAGCCAGGCCAGAGAATTGGCCCCCGACGGGATCGAGCGCTGGCCGCCGTGGTCGGCCGCGATCTGCTTCAGGGCGACAGTGACCACGTAGGGCGCACCGAACGCGATCGCCAGGATCAGCAGCGACGCGGTCGCGATGATCCAGGCCTCGCGGCTGTCAGTACCTCGTGTCATGCGCCCCCACAAGTTGCAGGGCAGATTATGGCCGCCGCACCGCCCCACCGCAACGGCTATTGCCGAACCAGCCGTTCAGTCGCAAGGGTGTCCGAGCCGTGTCCGCTCCCCTCACGTCGTGGCATCTGACTTTCCGTCGCGCCATGGTGCCCGACCTATGGCGAACCAAAGCGCTACTGTCGGAATGACGAACCACTGCAGGAGTGGCGTCAGTCCCGTGCCAATAAGCGGCACGGTCGGCATCAGCTTGGAGTAAGCCCAGCTTCCACGGACACTGACGTTCAGCCACTCGCTGTAGATCGTGTAGCTTGCGCCACCAGCGAGGCACACGGCATAGACGCGGAGAGCACCGGAGCCTGGCCACGTCGGCCGCCCCACCAGGGCGAATGCCAACAAGAGCGCGAGGGCTGCGATCATGACGTCTCCGATGGTACAATGAAAAACTGCGAACGCCTGCTGTTTGAGGGTGCCGGTCGACCAGATTGTGTAAAGTGGGAGTTGCACGACCTCCCAAATCAGGTGCAGCACGGCCGACACCGCAAGATAGCGACGCAGGGTCCGCGTCCAATCCGTTCCGGGCTCGATTACGGCGGTCATAGAATAAGGTGTGCTCCAGATTTCACCAAGACTTAGGTCCGCGGATGACCTCACTCAAGGCCAGATCTGTAACGGTTCAACCGGCGGCAGGGATCGGCTCCGAGACCTCGACCAACACGCCGCCTTTGAGCTTGAAATGGAAGCGTGCGCTGGCCGGCTTGACGAGAAGATCCTTGTCCTTGATCGAGCGACCGAAGGTCGGCGGCTGGACCGTGATGAGGAAATCGTAAGCTCCATCGCCCGCGAGCGCGCTGTTCAAGGCGTAGTGCAGACCGCTGCTACCCCACATCGTGTGCAGCTCGCCCTTCATGGATTTGCCGTTGTCGCGGTTCGTCGCCTCGAATGTGACCACGGCATAGGGGATGCGGGTCTTCGAGCGCGGGTCAATCGGCTTGACCTCGAGATGGTACACCTCGCCTGCCGCAGGCGCGTGCTCCATGGCTTTCGGTGGCGAACCCACGTACATGAGCATCGCCGTCGCTGGCTCGATCTCGAACTGGATGATCATGCCAGCTGCTTCTGAGCGACCGACGAGAATGGTCTTCTGCCTCGGATCCTCGGGCGCAGCGAGCACCTTTACTTTCGGTGTTTGCGGTTGCTGCGCGGTTGCAAGGCTCGGCATGGCCAGCAGTGCGACAATTGCGAAAACGACGATCTTCATTTGCAGTCTCCTTGATTGGGGACCACGGTAAACACTCTGCTCGATGCGCATAGACTCGGAAACTACTCACGCGCAGCGCGCTCCCTCCCCCCTTGCGGGGCGCCCGGAGAGGCAAGCGACGAGGAAACCTACCTCATTCAGCTCGTTGCCCGACGCTATAAATGATCGACGCAGCGCGCCTGCCGCCAATCCTAATGGGCCAGCGATTCAGCGCCCCCTTGATCGCCGCCAATCCATCCGCCCTGCGTCGGCAAAGCTGCCAATTCTGACGTGTTGCGAAGCATCAATGCGCACCAACGCTGCCCAGAAACGGACGACAAAAAGAAATCACTGAAACAACATCGACAACTGGCCGACTATTCCACGATCGGCCCGCGACATCAGTGGGTGGACGGGCAGTTCGGGGTCCAACATCCACCCCCCTACCCGCTACTCCCCCTTCTTTCGTCGCTTGAGCGTGCGGGGATCGAGCAGCTCGCCGCTGGTGTCGAGTTTGCGGGAGAGGAAGATTGCGGCGTCGAGCTTCTGGAAGCTGCGCTTGCGGTAGAAGCGCAGCGCCTCCTCGTTGTTCTCGGCGACCTCGAGCACGATGTGGGTCGAGCCGCGGATGCGGGCGGCATGCTCGATCTGCTCGAACATGAACGTGCCGATGCCGGTGCCGTGATAATCGGGGTGGACGGCGATCTCCTCGACGAACAGCGGCCGCATGTTGCGCCGCTCGAAGTAGCGGTGGTTCATCCAGCTGTCGGCGATCTCGTAGGCGTACTCCGCGTAGCCGACGAGTTCGTACTTCTCGCCCTTCTTCACCTCGAACACGAGCTGCTCGATGCCCTCCTCCTCGTAGGTCTCGAGGAAGTGCTTCTTGTGGCGCGGACGCTGGTACTCGACGGTCTCGCGGTTGACGTCGCGGAACACGCGCTTCAGGAACTCCCAGACTTTGTTGAGGTCGCGCCGGTGCAGGCGCCGCACGCGCACCTCGATCTCGTCCACAGTCGTCGCGGCGGCGGGCTCGCGACCAGACGCGTCATCGGCGGGAGACATGTTCGCTCCTTATTCCCCGGCTGAAAGTATGCGTCCCGCGTCTAGCGCTTTCGCCTGATGCATTCGCCAACCCACGGTTCGCGGCCGACGATCTTGCTCAGCCGGAAAATGGGGTCGCTCACTCTCGATAGGTCGGTGTGGCCGCGACCGCGTCCGGGCCAGCGCCATAGAGATGGCACTCGACGTAGCTGCCGGGCTCGGCGACGGGCTTGGGCTCGACCGACCGGCACACGTCCATGGCGCGGCGGCAGCGCGGATGAAAGCGGCAGCCCTTCGGCATATCGAGCGGGTTGGGATAGGCCGCACCCAGCTGCGTGTCGGGCACGCCGAGGCCGGGCTCAGGCGTCAGCACCGACTGCAGCAGCGCCTCGGTGTAGGGGTGTTTGGGGCGCGAGAAGATCGCGTCGGTGTCGCCCTCCTCGACGATGCGACCGAGGTACATGACGGCGACGCGGTCGGCCATGTGTTCGACGACGGCGAGGTTATGGCTGATCAGCATGTAGGTGAGGCCGAGCTCACGGCGCAGGTCCTGCAACAGGTTCAGGATCTGCGACTGCACGGAGACGTCGAGCGCCGAGGTCGGCTCGTCGCAGATGACGATGCGCGGCCTGTTGATGAGGGCACGCGCAATGGCGACGCGCTGGCGCTGGCCGCCCGAGAGCTGGCTCGGGTAGTTGTCGTAGAGGCGGCGCGCGAGGCCGACCAATTCCATCATCTCCTCGACGCGGCGGCGCCAATCAGCAGCGTCGCCGTCGCCTTGCACGCGCAGCGGCAGCGAGATGATCGAGCCGATGCTCTTTCGCGGATTGAGCGAGGAGTAGGGATCCTGAAACACCGGCTGCACGAGGCGCGCGATCTCGCGGCGCGAACGGCCGATGATCGGCTCGCCACCGATACGCAAGCTACCACCGGTCGGCGGCAGCAGCCCGAGCAGCATGCGCGCGAGCGTGGTCTTGCCGCAGCCCGACTCGCCCACCAGCGCCAGCACCTCGCCCTGCCTCACGGTGAGCGAGACGCCGTCGACCGCGTGCAGCGGGCGCTTTCCCCGCATGAAGCCCTGGCTCACCTGGAACACGCGGGAGACGTCGCGCGCCTCCAGCATCGGCGTGCCGGTGGCCATCGTGGACACGGGCGCGGAGTGGGCGGTGGCAGCAATTGCGGTCATGGCCTCGCTCCGGCGTCGGCAATCGAATTCCGGTCGATGAGTACACGCGCGTTTTTCTCCCTCCCCCCTTGCGGGGGAGGGCTGGGGTGGGGGGTGTGCATAGCTGCGATCGTCGTGCTCCACCCCCATCCCCGGCCCTTCCCCCGTCGAGGGGGAAGGGAGAAGTGCGATGCCTCGTCCCTCCCAAATGCGATCGCCTTGCGTTCGAGGGGGAAGGGGGATGTGCAAGACCGAACTCGCATCATGGCGTGGCTCCAGCCGTCGCGGCGGTGGCGGGCTGCGCGGCGATCGCGTCGGTCCGCAGACAGCGCACGAGATGGCCGGGCGCCACGCCTTGCGCGAAGCCGACTGGACCGCTGCGGCATACGTCGGCTGCGACCGGGCAGCGGCTGGCGAAGTGGCAGCCGCGCATTTCGCCGATCAGCGAGGGCACCATGCCGGGGATGACGCCGAGGCGCCCCCCTCGTTCGGTGCGGCCGGGGATCGGGATGCAGGCGAGCAGGCCCCGCGTGTAGGGATGCCGGGGGAACCGGAAGATCTGTTCGGCGGGTCCGGTCTCGACTACCTCGCCCGCGTACATGACGACGACGCGGGAGGCGATGCGGGCGACGACGCCCAGATCGTGCGTGATGAGCACGAGGCCCATTTTCAATTCGCGCTGCAGCTCGGCCAGGAGATGCAGGATCTGCGCCTGGATGGTCACGTCGAGCGCGGTGGTCGGCTCGTCGGCGACGATCAGATCGGGCCCGCACATCAGGGCCATGGCGATCATGATGCGCTGGCGCAATCCGCCCGACAGCTGATGGGGGTATTGTCTGAGCCGCTGCTCAGCCCCGGTGATGCCGACGCGGCCGAGCAGGTGCACGGCGCGCTCGCGGGCTTGCGCTTTCGACACACGCTTGTGGCGCTGCAACGCCTCGATGAGCTGGTCGCCGATGGTGTAGGCCGGATTGAGCGAGGTCATCGGCTCCTGGAAGATCATCGCCATCCGGTTGCCGCGAATGTCCGACATCGCGCGTTCGTCCAGCGCCGTCAGCGCCTGCGTGCCAAGCTCGAGTCGGGCCGCCGTGCGCTTAGCCTTGCTCGGCAGCAGGTCCATGATGGCGAGCGCGGTCAACGACTTGCCGCAACCGGCCTCGCCGACGATGCATAGCGTCTCGCCGCGATCGACATGGAACGACACGCCCTGCACGGCATGCAGCGTGCCGGTGGGCACGGGCAGGTCGACGCGAAGGTCCTCGACGGTCAGAATGCGCTCGGTCATGGCGCCTGCAGCCTCCGTACGAAGGTTTCTGGTTCCACGATTTCGACTGACCGAAACGGATTGAGAACCAGAAGATCCGCGTCTCGCGTGATGATCGCGGTCAGCGTCTGGTCGCCGATGCGCAGG
>JANOJW010000579.1:0-3260 GCA_031418955.1 Hyphomicrobiales bacterium
TTCGCGCCTCCTCGAACGCGCCGCCAAGATGAACGACCAGATGGGCGGGGGTTCGCTCACAGCACTCCCGGTGATCGAGACGCAGGCCAACGACGTCTCGGCCTATATTCCGACCAATGTGATCTCGATCACCGACGGCCAGATCTTCCTCGAGACCGACCTGTTCTATCAGGGCATCCGCCCGGCCGTGAACGTCGGCCTGTCGGTGTCGCGCGTCGGCTCCTCGGCGCAGACCAAGGCGATGAAGAAGGTCGCCGGCCGCATCAAGGGCGAACTCGCCCAGTACCGCGAGATGGCGGCCTTCGCCCAGTTCGGCTCCGACCTCGACGCCGTGACCCAGCGCCTGCTCAACCGCGGCGCACGCCTGACCGAGCTCCTCAAGCAGGCGCAGTTCTCGCCGCTGAAGATGGAAGAGCAAGTGTGCGTGATCTGGGCCGGCACCAACGGCTATCTGGATCCGATGCCGCTCAACCAGGTCAAGCCGTTCGAGGAAGCGCTGCTCGCCAACCTGCGCAGCCAGAACACGGCGATCCTCGAGGACATCCGCGATACGAAAGACCTCTCCGACGCGACGGCGGCAAAGCTCAAGGGCGTCGTCGAGACGATGGCGAAGCAGTACGTTTAGGTGAGGCGACTCGAAGTCGGAGGAGTCCATGCCAGCAGACACCGCAGTCAAGGGTGGCGACCAGCGCCATCATGAACTGGTCGGCCAGTTGCGATCGATTGGTCCCGATGGTCCAACCTACGAAGTGCTCCGCATCATCGATGACAAGCGAGCGCGCATTGTCATCCTTGAAGCAGAGCGGGAGGTCGACTACGACATCGAGGATATTCTGATCGATCCTGGACCTGATGCAGCCTGGAAGAACCGCTGATGTTCGGGTTGGCTTTCGATTTGGATACCGAAGCTGCCAAGCGGAACCACCCCAGCAGGACGTCGGCTCAGGCCTACACAGACATCCGCGTCACTCTCGCGCCCTTCGGTTTTCATCGGATTCAGGGGAGCACCTATGCAGCCGATCATGAGGATCTCGGTCGGCTGTTTCTGGCACTGACAGCACTGCGAAGTTTGGTGTGGTTCGGTGCCAGCTTGCACAATATCCGCGTGTTCCGCATGGAGCAGGGCACGGACTTCACCGCAATCATGAAGCAGGCCTAGCGGCGGACGGCGACAGGACGAGCCATGCCCTCACTCAAAGACATGCGCACCCGCATCACCTCGGTGAAAGCGACGCGCAAGATCACCAAGGCCATGCAGATGGTGGCGGCGGCGAAGTTGCGCCGCGCGCAGGAGGCTGCGACCGCCGCGCGCCCCTACGCCGAGCGCATGGACCGCGTGATGGCGAACCTCGCCCGCAAGGCCAACACGGAAGGCGCTTCGCCGCTGCTCGTCGGCACCGGCAAAAGTGACGTGCACCTGCTGGTGGTGATGACGGCCGAGCGCGGGCTCTGCGGCGGCTTCAATTCCAACATCTCCCGGCTTGCCCGTCAGGACGCGATGCGTCTGCAGCGCGAGGGGAAGACCGTCAAGATCCTCTGCGTCGGCCGCAAAGGCGCCGACAACCTGCGCCGTGACTTCGCCCGGTCGATCATCGAGCGGGTCGACCTGAAAGGCGTGAAGCAGATCGCCTTCGCCAACGCCGAAGGCGTGGCGCAGAAGGTGCTCGCCCTGTTCGAGAAGGGCGAGTTCGACGTCGCCACGCTCTACTTCTCGGAGTTCAAGAGCGTGATCGCACAGAAGCCGACCGCGTTGCAGATCATCCCCGCCCGGGTGCCCGAGACGGCGGCTGACGCAGGCGCGACCAAGGCCGAGGCCGCCGTCGAGTACGAGCCTTCCGAAGAGGAGATTCTCGGCTATCTGCTGACGCGCAATCTTGCGACGCAGGTCTTTCGCGGGTTGCTCGAGAACGCGGCATCTGAGCAGGGCGCGCGCATGAGCGCGATGGACAACGCTACGCGCAACGCCGGCGACATGATCAACAAGCTGACGATCAAGTACAACCGCCTTCGCCAGGCGAACATCACAAAGGAACTCATCGAGATCATCTCGGGCGCCGAGGCGCTGTAGACAGGTCCGCGAATAGCTAGTATCCGGTTTGTTCCAGAATTGAAGCGGGAGGTTGCAATGACGGCAGGGGGCTTCCACGAAGCACAGGCGGCATTCGTCTCCTCGGATGCCCGCGACTTTGTCGGTCAAGTGCGGCGATTTGGACCTTTCGGCCCAGCCTACGAGGTTGTCGATATGGCGCAGGAGGGGGAAGTGACGATCTCTGTCATCGAATCGGGCGAGAGGCTGGCATATCCGGTGGCGGACCTGATCGGCGACCCCATCGCAGAGACCATCCCATGAGGTGAGGCCATGTTCGCCATCACGTTCGACATGGTCGTTGCCGACATCCGCAAGCACTATCCGAAGGGAATATCGAGCGCATACACGGAGATCGGCCAGACCCTGCACCCGTTCGGGTTCGAGTGGGTACAGGGAAGTGTCTATGTGACGCGAAACCCTGACATGGGGAACCTGTTCCACGCGATCAACGCGTTGAAGGCGAAACCTTGGTTCAGCCTTTGCGTACGCGACGTGAGGGGCTTCCGGGCCGAGAACTGGTCGAATTTCACATCGGTGGTCAAGGAACCGCCGCCACCAACTGGCCGCCGCGGCAGCTAAGAGAACGACGAGGACGAGAGAGAGTCATGGCATCGAATAAAGTCGGCAAGATCAGACAGGTGATGGGCGCCGTCGTGGACGTCCAGTTCGAAGGCCATCTGCCGGAGATCTTGAACGCGCTCGAGACGATCAACCAGGGCCAGCGTCTGGTGCTCGAAGTGGCCCAGCACCTGGGCGAGCACACCGTGCGCACCATCGCCATGGACTCTTCGGAAGGCCTGACGCGCGGGCAGGACGTGTCCGATACGGGCGCGCCGATCTCGGTGCCCGTCGGTGACGAGACGCTCGGCCGTATCATGAACGTGATCGGCGAACCGGTCGACGAGGCCGGCCCGATCAAGTCGGCGACCCGGCGCTCCATCCACCAGCAGGCGCCGTCATTCGCCGAGCAGTCGACGGAAGCGCAGATCCTGGTCACCGGCATCAAGGTCGTGGACCTGCTCGCGCCCTACGCCAAGGGCGGCAAGATCGGGCTATTCGGCGGCGCCGGCGTCGGCAAGACCGTGCTGATCATGGAGCTGATCAACAACGTCGCCAAGACGCACGGCGGCTACTCGGTGTTCGCCGGCGTCGGCGAGCGCACCCGCGAAGG